>NZ_JACVTS010000090.1:0-294 GCF_016624545.1 Erwinia sp. S38
GCTGCGTTATGGCTGGTCGGTCACGATGGTTCGGTCTGCCTGACCCGGGGTGAGGTTTACGATAGCGGCGGCAAAGACACACTGGTTGACGTTAGCGAACGGGCGCAGCGCCAAAGCCAGCAAGCAGAATCTCCCGAAGTCTGCATTCTGTTCTCGCAGCCTGCGCTACCCACATTGGCACAAAGTGGCTGGAATGTGACCCACCATATCCAGGACCTCAACTGGGGTCACCCCGGTGATATAGAAATGCTGATTGTGCTGACCCTGGCTGCTATTGGCGCAAATCATTATCAA
>NZ_JACVTS010000091.1:0-283 GCF_016624545.1 Erwinia sp. S38
GGACGTGGCCGAAAGGCACAGCCGGGCAGGACGCCCGTCTGGGCCGCTCCGTCGGGCTGACGAATGTAGTGAGGGGACCGCTCAAGCGGCGCGAGGACCGCCCGAACGGGGTAGCCACCCGTCTGCACGTACGCTATCGCATCAGACATGTCACCACAAAACTGATGTTGCAAACGGCTGGCAACTCCTGTCACAGACAACACTAAGCTAATGGCGCAGACGGGTGGCTACCCCGATCGGAGCATCCGCAGCGCTGAACGTAATGAGGAAGCCAGGATTCGGC
>NZ_JACVTS010000092.1:0-277 GCF_016624545.1 Erwinia sp. S38
GGGCAGCACCGTCACCGTGAAAGGCCCGGATGGCACCGTGCTCGGCACCGGCACCGTTGATAACGACGGCAACTTTACCGTGACGCTGGAGCCACCTCAGACCAACGGTGAAACCCTCGATGTCAACCTGAAAGATGCGGCCGGTAACGAGTCCACCGCTGCTCAGGTGAATGCGGATGACACCACCGGTCCCGTTGCAGCAACCGACCTTGATGTCTCCGATGATGGCAGCTCACTCTCCGGTAAAGGCGAGCCGGGCAGCACCGTCACCGTGAAA
>NZ_JACVTS010000093.1:0-262 GCF_016624545.1 Erwinia sp. S38
ATTTTTCAGCTTGTTCCGGATTGTTAAAGAGCAAATATCTCAAACGTGACTTTAAAAGTCAGTTTTGAGATATAGTTGATAACGTCTTTCACTTCGTTATCAGTATGGCGTCCCCAAGGGGATTCGAACCCCTGTTACAGCCGTGAAAGGGCAGTGTCCTGGGCCTCTAGACGATGGGGACTCTGGTACAGGTATTGCTTTTGCTCGTTACTTCTATCAGACAATCTGTGTGAGCACTACGCGGGAAAGTATCTTCAGGTAA
>NZ_JACVTS010000094.1:0-260 GCF_016624545.1 Erwinia sp. S38
TCAGCCCGAACGATGCCATCGCGGTGGCCATTTTCTCCAGCGCTTTCCAGCTCTCGCCGTCCGAGAGGTTATCATCGCCCATCGTTCGCTTTAGGGCATCTATCAGCCGCAATAGTCCCCAGTTGATTCGGTCCTCGCCGTGCGTGGCTGCTGCCAGCCCCATCATACTGAAATCCAGATCCTTAACCTCGGGGAAGGGGGTGCCGACGCCGGGAATATAGTACTTATAGTATTTGTCATCGCCGCTGCCGATAGCATCC
>NZ_JACVTS010000095.1:0-241 GCF_016624545.1 Erwinia sp. S38
CGCGTCAACGGTCGCCGGATCGGACGGGTTGCCCGCTTCGTCGGTCTGGGTAACAGAGAGGGTTTCGCCGTTTGTCTGAGGGGTGCTCAGCGTTACGGTGAAGTTACCGTCTTCGCCCACAACCGCGCCAGGAACGCTGATCACGTTACCGTCAGCATCACGAACGGTGATGGCTGCGCCCGGTTCGCCGGTACCCGTAATGCTCAGGCCGTCAGCGGCCACTTCCAGATCGTCAACCTGT
>NZ_JACVTS010000096.1:0-240 GCF_016624545.1 Erwinia sp. S38
GGACGCTGATGCTGACGCCGATGCGGATGCGGATGCGGATGCCGATGCCGATGCGGATGCCGATGCCGATGCCGATGCCGACGCCGATGCGGATGCCGACGCGGATGCGGATGCCGAGCGGATGCCGACGCCGATGCGGACGCGGACGCCGATGCCGATGCCGATGCCGACGCCGATGCGGACGCGGATGCCGATGCGGATGCGGATGCCGATGCCGATGCCGATGCCGACGCCGATGCC
>NZ_JACVTS010000097.1:0-237 GCF_016624545.1 Erwinia sp. S38
GACCGCTCGGTTCGTAGCCGAGTACTCTATCCAGCTGAGCTATGGATGCATTGCTAATTCTTGTATAACGCAGGGTGCTTAACTACTCACCGTGACACAGGCTGCTAACGCTGTACCGTACTACTTCTTATAAAGCCGCTAATGCCACTTTAAGAGAGATGGTGCATCCAGGAGGATTCGAACCTCCGACCGCTCGGTTCGTAGCCGAGTACTCTATCCAGCTGAGCTATGGATGCA
>NZ_JACVTS010000098.1:0-236 GCF_016624545.1 Erwinia sp. S38
CCTGATAAGGGTGAGGTCGGTGGTTCAAGTCCACTCAGGCCTACCAAATTTTCACTCATGCCGCGTTATGCAGTCGGTCGTTTACTGATGTAAACTTCCCTCCCGCATGCCTTGCCTGAGTAAAAATTACATTTTCTCTTTGCAAGAAAAGAAAATGACTCTCACGAGTGGTACTGAAAAGGTTTCTGCACGACTGTATGGGGCTATAGCTCAGCTGGGAGAGCGCCTGCCTTGCA
>NZ_JACVTS010000099.1:0-233 GCF_016624545.1 Erwinia sp. S38
TCTCGCTCTCCAGCTGAACGTTGGAATAAAACGTATTACCGATTTCACCGGAATCTGGCTCAAAGAAAACAGCTCCGATGGATACGATTGCGGCATTTGGCTTATTGCCCATAGTTTCGAGGTCGATCATTAAGTGGTTCATGTGATTTCCCGTTTTCAGGCTGCACGAATCCCTTGCCGGGGTGGCAATAATTCAGCAAACCGAATTTATTAATAAGTGGGCTGGTGGGCGC
>NZ_JACVTS010000009.1:0-196512 GCF_016624545.1 Erwinia sp. S38
ACCTCTAACACGCTGGCCTGTAAGCCGTTGTTCCGTGTCAGTGGAGGCGCAGTATAGGGATTTTCTGGCGGCTGACAAGTTTTTATTGCAAATAAATTACCGAGCGTCTTATTTTTAACCAAAAGAATAAAAAGAACACAACAGTCGATTAATAATCACCCAGATATAGCCAGAAAACAGCAGACGCCCATCACAAAATTGAGATACGGGATGCTATTCTTGCTGCACCGCAGGCAGATTTCTGCTGGCTTCCAATTAAAAAAGGACGACCAATGATAAAATCCGCGCGCAGTATGGCCGGACTTCCGTGGATCGCCGCCATGGCGTTCTTTATGCAGGCGCTTGATGCCACCATTCTCAACACCGCTCTGCCCGCTATCGCCCATAGCCTGAACCGTTCACCGCTGGCCATGCAGTCAGCCGTTATCAGCTACACCTTAACCGTCGCCATGCTGATTCCCGTCAGCGGCTGGCTGGCCGATCGCTTCGGCACACGTAAAGTGTTTATCGTTGCCGTCTTCCTGTTCTCTTTTGGTTCCCTGGCCTGTGCGCTATCAAACTCGCTGGGCATACTGGTGATCTCTCGCGTTATCCAGGGCGTCGGCGGCGCGATGATGATGCCGGTGGCGCGGCTGGCCCTGCTGCGGGCCTATCCGCGCAGCGAACTGCTGCCGGTACTCAACTTTGTCACCATGCCCGGGTTGATTGGCCCGGTACTGGGCCCTCTGTTGGGCGGTGTATTGGTCACATGGGCAACCTGGCACTGGATATTTCTCATCAATATCCCGATTGGGATTCTCGGCATTATCTATGCGCGCAAATACATGCCGGACTTCACCACCCCAAAACGACGGTTCGACCTGCTGGGCTTTCTGCTGTTCGATCTTGGACTGGTTGGGATCTCAAGCGGCATCGAGCTGTTTGGCGAGCGGGTCGTCTCCAGCCTTATCGCATTGAGCGTACTGGTCGGGGGTATTCTCCTTCTTCTTCTATATATAGTGCACGCCCGCCGCCACCCTTCTCCGCTGCTGCCGCTGCCGATGTTTAAAACCCGCACGTTCTCCGTCGGCATCATTGGTAATATCGCCTCTCGTCTGGGAACCGGCTGTATTCCTTTTCTTATGCCGCTGATGTTACAGGTTGGCTTTGGCTATACCGCACTGATCGCCGGATGCATGATGGCCCCGACGGCGCTGGGATCGATTCTGGCAAAATCGCTGGTCACAAGAGTTCTGCGCTGGTTTGGTTATCGTAAAACGCTGGTCGGTATCAGTGTGATTATCGGCGTGTTGATTGCGTCGTTTTCCCTGCAATCAGCGAGCTGGAGCGTGCTGGCAATGTTAATCCCGCTGTTTATTCTCGGGATGGCGATGTCTACCCAGTTTACGGCGATGAACACCATCACCCTTGCGGATTTAACCGATGCCAATGCCAGCAGCGGCAATAGCATGCTGGCGGTAACGCAGCAGCTGGCGATTGGTTTTGGTGTAGCGGTTAGCGCGGCGGTCCTGCGCTTTTATGAAAACTTCGATGGCACAACCTTCCAGCACTTCCACGCCACCTTCCTGACGATGGGCGTCATTACCGTGATTTCCGCGCTGGTGTTCCTGCTGTTGAAACCAGGAGACGGCCGCAACCTGATCAGCGACCGCGATAAAAAGAAGAAGGCTTAGCGTTCCCCCACCGAGGCGCGCGCCATAAGTTCCGGTGTCAGTACCAGCAGCTGCTGGCTGGCATCGGGGCTACTCAGCCGGTGCAGCAGAGTATCAATCGCCAGCTCACCCAGCTCGTCTTTCGGCTGATGGATAGTGCTCAGAGGCGGGGTCATATAGCGCGCCAGCTCAATATCATCGTATCCCATCACCGCCATATCCTGCGGAATGGTCATCCCGGCCTGGAAGAGCGCCTGATAAACGCCAACGGCCATAGCATCATTACTGGTAAATACCGCCTGAGGTCGCGGGTCCAGGGTTAACAGCTGCTGCATGGCGTTGAAGCCACCTTCAAACTCAAAATCACCGTCAACAATATATCCGGGCAGGATCGGTAACTCCGCCGTGGCCATCGCTCGCTGATAGCCTTCAAGGCGCAGGCGCGCTGGCGTTTTATCCTGAGGGCCGGCAATACAGGCAATGCGGGTATAACCGCGGGAAATCAGATGCTGAGTGGCCATTTCACCGCCCAGCAACGAGTTGTCCTGAATAATGTCACTGCCGCCTTCAAACGGTGCCCAGTCCATCATGACCGAAGGAATAGAAGGATAGCGGCCAAGGATCTCTGCTGAAGGCAGATGGCTTTCGGTGCACATGATTAGCAAACCATCAACGCGCTTTTGCAGCAGCGTTTCCAGGCTCCGATCCATACGGTCCTTATCCCCTTCGGTATTACACAGAATCAGACTGTATCCGCGCTCATAGCAGCTGCGTTCAACGCCACGAACCACTTCCGCATAAAACGGGTTGCTGCTGGCGGTCAGCAGCATGCCGATGGTGCGGGTCTGATTCAGCTTCAGGCTGCGTGCCAGCGCCGACGGCGCATAGTTCAGCTCGCGGATTGCCGAAGTGACCTTCTCTCGGATCGTCTCGCTGACGAACCGATTGTTGTTAATCACGTGGGATACGGTAGAGGTTGAGACGCCCGCAAGCCGGGCGACATCTTTCATTGTGGCCACGTTTACCCCTGCGATTGCAAGAAGCTGTCGATCTCTTCACGCCAGGGTACTGAAGGCTGAGCACCGTGGCGCGTGACGGCAATAGCCGCAGCAGCATGAGCAAAGCGCACCGACTCGGCCATCGGCTTTTTCTCCAGCAGTGCGGTAATCAGCGCACCGTTAAACGTATCGCCGGCAGCAATCGTATCCACCGCCTCTACGCGGAATCCTGGAATACGCTGGCCGTTGCCCTGCTCGCTCAGCCACACACCGCGGCTACCGAGGGTGATCAATACCGATTCAATCCCTTTAGCATGCAGCACTGCCGCAGCCTTCGCCGCATCCTCATCGGTTTTTACAGACACGCCAGTCAGGATCTGCGCTTCTGTTTCATTTGGGGTAATCATATCCACCAGCGACAGCAGTTCATCGGAAAGCGCCGTTGCCGGGGCCGGATTCAAAATAACCCGGGTCTGATTCTGATGGGCAATGCGCGCAGCGGCCAGCACGCTGTCCAGCGGCGACTCAAGCTGCATCAATAATGCGTCAGCGCCGGCAATCACCTGCTGATGCTGAGCCACACGCTCCGGCGTCAACGCCGCATTCGCACCGGCATAAATGCCGATGGTGTTTTCACCTTCGCCATTGACAAAAATCAGCGCCACGCCGGTAGACTCACCCTCAACGGCAATAACCGGAGCCACATCAATACGATCGTCCGCCAGCTGCCTGCGGATACGTTCACCAATATCGTCATGCCCCACGCAGGCAATAAAGGAAATATCCGCGCCGCTACGTCCGGCAGCAACGGCCTGGTTCGCCCCTTTTCCACCAAATGCGACCTGATACTGCTTCCCGATCACCGTTTCACCCGGGCGCGGGAACTGCGCCAGATTAAGAATGTGATCTGCGTTGATGCTGCCAAGAACAGCCAGTTTTCCGGTATTTTTCATAGGGGGAATCGTCCAGATAAGTGCGCCACCCGAGGGTGGCGCGTGCCATGCTTTTCTTTGATTTATTTGGTAACCAGCTTCAGGTCTACCGGATTTACCGCGTCGACTTTCTGACCTTTCAGCACTTTATCAGCGGTTTCTACACCGATAGAGCCGATCTGCTCCGGCAGCTGAGCAACGGTCGCGGCCAGTTTGCCGCCTTCAACAGCCTTCACCCCATCAGGCGTGCCGTCGAAGCCCACAACCACCACACCAGATTTACCGGCAGTTTGCAATGCGCGTAATGCACCCAGCGCCATTTCATCATTCTGGGCAAACACCGCCTGTACATCTGGATGTGCGGTCAGCAGGTTCTGCATCACGTTCAGACCCTTGGTGCGGTCGAAATCGGCTGGCTGGCTGGCGAGGATATTAAATTTATGCGCATCGGCGGCCTGTTTGAAGCCTTCACCACGCTCACGCGCGGCTGACGTACCGGCAATTCCCTGCAGTTCGATAATTTTTGCGCCATCACCCAGCTTCTCAGCAATAAATTCACCGGCCTGCTTACCACCTGCGCGGTTGTCAGAAGCGATATGGCTGACAACCTTGCCCTGCGTCGCGACGCGGTCAAGGGTGATCACCGGGATGTTCGCCTGGTTAGCCATTTTCACCGCATTGCCCACCGCATCGGAATCGGTTGGGTTAATCAGCATAACCTTGGTGCCGCGAACGGTCAGGTCCTGCACGTTCGCCAGCTCTTTCGCCGGGTTATTCTGTGAATCCAGCACCACCAGGTTATAGCCCAGCTTATCGGCTTCTTTCTGCGCCCCATCTTTCAGCGAGACAAAGAAGGGGTTGTTCAGCGTGGATACCACCAGCGCGATAGTGTCTTTTGCCAGCGCATTGGTGCTCAGGGTCGCGCCTAACAGTAAGGCCAGTGCAGTCAGTTTTTTCATGTTCTTAATCCTGTAGGGTAATCAGTTATTTACTGCTTTTGTTGTCTACCAGCACCGCCAGTAAAATCACTACAGCTTTGACGATCATTTGGTAGTAAGAAGAAACACCGAGCAGGTTCAGCCCGTTGTTGAGGAAACCAAGGATCAGCGCACCGATCAGCGTTCCCATAATACGTCCTTTGCCACCAGCGAGGCTGGTCCCGCCGAGTACAACGGCCGCAATCGCATCCAGCTCATAGCCGGTTCCCGCCGTTGGCTGTGCGGAAGAAAGGCGCGCGACTTCAATGGTTCCGGCTAGCGCGGCCAGCATGCCGCACAGTGCATAAACGGTGATTTTTACCCGATTCACGCTGATGCCTGAAAGACGGGTCGCCGCTTCGTTACCACCCAGCGCATAGATATAACGACCCAGACGGGTGTGATGCAGCATGTACCATGCGGCAAAGAAGACAATTGCCATCAGCCAGACCGGCGTTGGGATACCCAGCGGGCGGCCAATACCGAACCAGCCAAACAGATCCGCATTGTCGCTAAAGCCGGTATTCACCGGGCTGCCGTTGGTGTACACCATGGTCACCCCGCGCAGCAGCAGCATCATTACCAGCGTGGCGATAAACGCCTGAACCTTGCCTTTCGCGACAATCGTACCGGTAATACCGCCGATCAGGGCGCCCAGCGCCAGCGAAGCGGCAACCGCCACCAGCGCATTCACTTCCAGGCCAACGATCGATGCCGCCACCGCGCCGGTCAGCGCCAGCAGCGAACCAACGGACAGATCGATGCCCGAGGTCAGGATAACCAGCGTCATCCCCACGGCCATAATGGCGTTAACCGAGGTCTGTTGCAGAATATTGAACAGGTTCGCCACGGTGAAAAAGTTCGGGCTCATGCTGGAGACAATGGCGATCAGCACCAGCAGTGCAATCAGCGATTTCTGTTCAAGCAGCCATGCCTTACTGATCAGGCGGCGTGAAGGGATTGTTTGCGTACTCATAGTTATGCCAGCTCCGCGCTGTATTGTTTGCCTACTGCCGCCGCCATCAGAATTTCCTGCGAGGCGTGTTCAATCGGGAAGTCACCGCTCAGGCGACCTTCGTGCATCACCAGCACGCGGTCGCTCATGCCCAGCACTTCCGGCATTTCAGAAGAGACGAGGATGATACTCAGCCCCTCTTCTTTAAACTGGTTAATTAGCTGATAAATCTCTTTCTTCGCGCCAACGTCCACGCCGCGAGTCGGTTCATCCAGGATCAGCACCTTAGGTCGGGTCATCAGGCCACGGGCGATAGCCACCTTCTGCTGATTCCCGCCGGAAAGCAGGCCGATAGGCTGATTCATCGAAGGGGTTTTAACGTTAAACAGCTTGATAAAGTCCCCGACGGCCAGCTGCTCTTCACCGTGCTTCAGACGACCGCCGGTATGGCTGAAATACTTCAGGGCGGTCAGCGACATGTTCTCTTTTACCGACATCCCCAGCACCAGACCATCGCGCTTGCGGTCCTCAGAGATATAGACGATACCGCTAAGCAGCCCTTCTTCTGGCGAACGCGCTACTACCGCTTTGCCGTCCAGGGTTACGGTTCCGGCTGAACGCGGCAGCGCGCCGTACAGCACTTTCATTAATTCGGTACGGCCAGCGCCCATCAAGCCCGCCACGCCAAGGATCTCTCCTTTACGCAGAGTAAAGCTGACATCATCAACGCCGGAACCGCTCAGGTTTTCCACCTTCAGGCGAATATCACCCGGTGCTTTGTCCAGGCGCGGATACTGCTCTTCGAGCTTGCGGCCGACCATCATTTCGATCAGCGACTCTTCGCTTAACGAGTTGACCTCCCGCTCGGCAATAAACTGACCATCGCGGAAAATAGTCACGTCATCGCAGATCTCAAAAATCTCTTTCATGCGGTGGGAGATATACACAATGCCGCAGCCCTGCGCCTTCAGCTCGTTGATCACGCGAAACAGCGAGGCGGTTTCCGTATCGGTCAGCGCATCCGTTGGCTCGTCCATAATGATGACTTTAGATTCAAAGCTCAGCACTTTGGCAATCTCAACCATCTGCTGATCGCCGATCGACAGATCGCCCACCAGTTTGTGGCTGCTGAACCGCAGGTTCAGACGTTTCAGCAACGCGTCCGCCTTCTCGTGCATCGCTTTCCACTGAATACGGCCAAAGCGGTTAACGAACTCGCGACCGAGGAAAATATTCTCCGCAATACTTAGCTGCGGGATCAGATTAAGTTCCTGGTGGATAATGCCGATACCCGCTTCCTGCGACGCCTTCGGCCCGTTGAACGTTGTTTCTTTACCCAACCACTCAAAGCTACCGGCATCGCGAGCGTAGATCCCGGTCAGGACTTTCATCATGGTGGATTTACCTGCACCGTTCTCCCCCACCAGCGCCATGACGCGGCCAGGATAAACGGCAAGTGCAGCCCCCGACAGCGCTTTCACGCCGGGGAAGGATTTCTCAATGCCTTTCAGTTGCAGTAAAGGTTGCATAACGGCCTCAGAAGGTCACGCCAGCGTTAAGGATGATATTCGCATACGGAGAGCACTCCCCGCTGCGAATAACAGCCTTACTACGTTGTGTTTGTTGTTTGAACTGTTCGTGACTGATGTAGCTGATACTAATGGTATTACCCTGGTGTTGTTGCAAGGATTCAAGCAGGGCGATCAGTTCACTGTGGAGCTGCGGATTGTGCTGCAAAATCTCCTCCGCAAGGATGGCACTCTCAACCTGCATTTCTTCAGTGACCGTTTTGGTTACCTGCAAAAAACTGGGAATACCGTGAGTCAGCGCAAGATCGATGCGCTGCGGGCCATGCGGGACAGGCAGGCCAGCATCGCCGATGGTCAGGCTATCAGTATGTCCCAGGCGGGAAACCACGGACGAAATATCAGAATTCAGTAAGGTGCCTTTTTTCATCTTTCACTCCAGAGCGAAACGTTTCGCTGACTGCAGTTTAAGCAACGGCCAGGGGAAAACAATCGCCAGATCGTGAAAATGTGATCGCCATCGAAACGTTTCGCTGTCGTTGCACAAAGATGAATTTACGGCGTCAAAGAGGCTTCAGAAAGAAAGTTAGGGGGATTTTGATATGAATGATTGCCTTGCGGAACAGCGCGAGATAATCCTCCAGCAAACAGCATTATCCGCCGATGCTGGAAGAATAGTTTATCGCTCGCACTGCCGGGAATGAGTCAGCCTTACTGACTGAGTTTTCTGATCTGCTTCACATCCAGCTCAAGGGAGTTAAAGTCTTTATCCAACTTGCCCTGAAGTTCGACATTATCTTTCGGGCCGACGGTCTGGCCTTCCCAGCGCTTGTGGTCAATCTCTACCGTCATAGTGCCGGTGGCATCGCGAAACAGATAGTCTTCATCCCCGATACGCTTTTCGATATTGCCGCGCATCGTTACCCAGGCGTCGTCTTTCATATCCTGCGCCTGTTTTACGGTCACCATCGTACCATTTGGCCCGCTAAAGCCCCCTTTCTGTAGGACGGAGGTCGGCGCATTCGGGTCGACAAAGCCGCCTCCCTGTACGGCCAGAACCGGGGTAGAAATCAGAGCGGTAATCGCCAGTAATGCAGCTGTTTTTTTCATGTTCATCTTTATCACCTTTCTTCCTGAACGGAGGCAGCGTTCTACTGCCGGAGGGTCTCTGAACGTGATTAAAACAAACGCTTCTTAACAGGATCTTAAGGGACTTCAGCTGATGAGTTTATTTCTGCTTATTGCGTAAATTCAGGCAATTTCGCCGATTGTCCCTGTACAAGCGGCATCCTCATTCCGTATAAATCGCTAACAGCCAAGGATAAGCCGATGAGAATTTTACTGATTGAAGACGATCGCCTGATTGGCGACGGGATAAAAGCCGGACTGGGCAAGCTGGGGTTTAGCGTTGACTGGTTTACTGAGGGAAATGATGGCCTGCTCGCCCTCAGCGCAGCACCCTACGATGCCGTGGTGCTGGACCTCAGCCTGCCGGGGATCGATGGCCTGGAGATCCTGCGCCAGTGGCGCCAGGAGGGCCGCGATGAGCCGGTGCTGATCCTGACCGCCCGCGATGCCCTTGAGCAGCGGGTCGAAGGCCTGCAGCAGGGGGCAGACGACTATCTGTGCAAGCCTTTTGCCCTCACCGAAGTGGCGGCACGGTTGCAGGCACTGATCCGCCGACGTCACGGCCAGCTACAGCCTACGCTCCAGCACGGCGGTGTGATCATGGAACCCGCTTCCCACAGCGTCACCCTGGACGGCAAACCGCTGGAGCTGAAAGCGCGCGAGCTGGCGCTGCTGGAGCTGTTTCTGCTCAACCCGGGTCGAGTGCTGACCCGCGCCCGGCTGGAAGAGAAGCTCTACGGCTGGGATGAAGATGTCTCAAGCAATGCGGTAGAGGTGCATATCCATCACCTGCGCAAAAAGCTGGGCAGCGAATTTATCCGTACCGTTCACGGCGTTGGCTACACGCTGGGGGCGCTATGAAAAAAAGAAGCCTGCGCCTGCGCCTGCGCCTGACGGTCGGTTTTCTACTACTGAGTATTCTGTGCTGGGGAGCGGCCGCAGTGGGCGGCTGGTGGCAAACGCGGCACAACATCAACCAGCTGTTTGATACCCAGCAGATGCTGTTTGCTAAACGACTGGCGGCGATTAATCCTGAACGACTGAGTAACGATCCCCTCACCCTGCCAAAAACTAAAAAGCTGCTGCGCCATCATCGCGGCGATCAGGAAGATGATGCGCTGGCCTTCGCCGTGTTCAGCCGCGAAGGGAAAATGCTGCTCAATGACGGTGATAATGGCAAAGATTTCCCCTTTAGCTATCAGCGCGACGGCTTTACCGACGGCAGATTAAAAGATGATGACGATATGTGGCGGCTGGTGTGGCTCACCACGGCGGACGGCCGCTATATCGTGGCAGTGGGCCAGGAGTGGGAATACCGCGATGATATGACTCGCGATCTGGTTCACGCCAGCCTCAGCCCCTGGCTGCTGGCGCTGCCGGTGATGCTGCTACTGATGCTTTGGCTGGTCAGCCACGAACTTAAACCCCTCAAGTACATCGCGCAACAGCTCCGCCAGCGGGCGGCGGATGATGCCGCACCGCTCGAAGCTGAGCGCGTCCCACAGGAAGTTCGTCCCCTGCTGGACGAGCTTAACCAGCTGTTTGCCCGCATCGGTGCGATGCTGCTGCGCGAGCGGCGCTTTACCTCCGATGCCGCCCACGAACTACGCAGCCCGCTGGCGGCGCTAAAGGTCCAGACCGAAGTGGCACAGCTGGCCCACGACGATACCGCTGCGCTCAGCCACGCACTGAGTAATCTGGATATCGGTATCGATCGCGCCACGCGGCTGGTGGATCAGTTGCTGATCCTCTCGCGGCTGGATAATGGCCAGGATCTGCAAAAACAGTCGCTGGAAATGCAGTCTCTATTGCAGCAGGCCGTGGTCGAGCACTATGAACAGGCGCGGGAAAAAGGAATCGATCTCAGTCTGGATGCACCGGAAGAACCGCTCAGACGACTGGCAAACCCGCTGCTGCTGGCTCTGCTGGTGCGCAATCTGCTGGATAACGCTATCCGCTATGCGCCAGAGGGTAGCCAGGTGGCACTGGCGCTAACAGAGAACAGCCTGACGATAAGCGATAACGGCCCGGGTATTCCGGCAGATCTGCTGCCGCGCATCGGGGAGCGTTTCTATCGTCCTCCCGGTCAGCAGCAGTCCGGCAGCGGCCTGGGATTATCGATCGTTCATCATATTGCCCGGCTGCACGGTATGGGGGTTACGCTGAAGAATTGGGATGAGGGTGGATTAGTCGTGACGGTGTGGCTGTAGGGCGCGGTCATGTTCAGACCGCGCCCGTTCATCATATTTCGACCTGCGTACCCAGCTCAATCACCCGGTTAGGCGGGATTTCAAACTGATCCGGCGCGCGCAGGGCGTTCTTTTGCAGCATCAGGAACAGCTTACCGCGCAGCCGCAGATACCACGGTCGTTTACCGATAATCAGCGATTCGTGGGACATAAAGAACGAGGTTTCCATCATCCGGCAGCTCAGCCCTTCCAGACCGCAGCGGTGGAAGATCTCCTCGACGTTTGGCGTTTCGCGCCAGCCGTAGCTGGCCACCACGCGCCAGAAGGTCGGGGAAAGCTGCTCAATGGTCACGCGTTTCACATTATGCACGTACGGCGCATCTTCGGTACGCAGCGTCAGCAGCACCACGCGTTCATGCAGTACCTTGTTATGCTTAAGATTATGCAGCATGGCAAAGGGGATCACGTTCAGCGCGCGCGACATATACACTGCGGTTCCTGGCACCCTGACCGGCGGCGATTTCTCCAGCGAGGCGATCATCGCCTCCAGCGAATTGCCGTGCTCATGCATACGGCGCAGCAGGCGGAAGCGTTCGCTTTTCCAGGTGGTCATAATTACAAACATCACCAGCGCCAGCGCCAGCGGCAGCCAGCCGCCGGAGAAAACCTTCACCAGGTTGGCCGAGAACAGTGACACATCAATACACAGCATGGCCACGAGGATTAGCAGCGCCAGATAGCGATTCCAGTGCCAGTTCTTGATCGCCACTGTTGTACACAAAATGGCCGTCAGCACCATGGTACCCGTCACCGCAATACCGTAGGCCGCAGCGAGGTTGCTTGAGTGCTTAAAGCCGATAATCACGATGACCACGGCAACAAACAGCAGCCAGTTGATCACCGGAATATAGATCTGGCCAGATTCCTGCTCTGAGGTGTAAACAATACGCATCGGCGGTAGATAGCCCAGACGCACGGCCTGACGCGTGAGTGAGAATACCCCGGAAATCACCGCCTGAGAGGCGATCACCGTGGCCAGAGTCGCCAGCAGCAGCAGCGGGATCAGCGCCCAGTCAGGTGCCAGCAGGAAGAACGGGTTTTTGATGGCTTCAGGATGTGCCAACAGCAGCGCACCCTGGCCGAAATAGTTCAGCACCAGCGAAGGCAGCACCACAATAAACCACGCCAGTCGGATAGGGAATTTGCCAAAGTGGCCCATATCAGCATACAGCGCTTCCACCCCGGTAATCGCCAGCACCACGGCACCCAGCGCAAAGAAGGACACGGTTTTATATTCAATAAAGAAGTGAACCGCCCAGTAAGGATTCATCGCCTGCAATACGTCAGGGTGATTGATAATACTGCGGGCACCCAGCACCGCCAGTACGATAAACCACACCAGCATCACTGGCGCAAACAGCTTACCCACAATGCCTGTACCGTGTTTCTGAATCACAAACAGCAGAGTCAGCACCGCGATGGCCAGCGGGACGATATAGCTGTCGAGCGACGGCGCGGCAATCTCCAGCCCTTCTATCGCCGACAGTACCGATACCGCCGGGGTTATCACCACTTCGCCATAGAAGAAGCTGCCGCCAATCAGGCCCATAATCAGCAGGATTGCGGTTGCCCGCCCGCCGGTATTGCGCCCGGCCAGCGACATCAGCGTCAGAATACCGCCCTCACCGGCGTTATCCGCGCGCATGACGTAGGTGATGTACTTGAGGGATACCGTCAGGATCAACAGCCAGAAGATCAGGGAGAGGAAACCAAATACCGCATCGCGCTCTACGCCAAAGCCGAACTGTCCCGACAGACATTCGCGCAGGGTATACAGCGGGCTGGTACCGATATCACCGTAGACCACGCCGATTGCGGCAAGAGTAACGGCACCAAGGGACTGCTTTTTGTCAGAGCTCATAGGTTAATCTTTTGTTGCAGCCGGCCAGCGCGGGATTGCGCACAGTTTACCTGGCTATCAAAAAGCGCACAGTATGCATGATTCATCACGAATGCCTATTGTTTATTGACGGGATATCGCCCAAACGGAACTCACTTCAATGGCCAGTGTCACCCTTTGATAATAAAAAAGCTGACTGCTATCAACTCTTTCAAGCATCATAGTCAGTAGTGTTTGCGCTCGCCAGCCACGATGCTGGCCTGACCGTAGAAAAAGGATGGATGTTTGATTATGGCCCAGTCTCACTTACTGGCGGAGCGTATTTCCCGCCTGAGCAATGCGTTAGAGAAAGGACTTTACGAACGCCATCACGCGATTCGGCTCTGCCTTCTTGCCGCGCTATGTGGCGAAAGCGTTTTTTTACTCGGGCCGCCGGGCATCGCCAAGAGCCTGATCGCCCGACGCCTGAAGTTTGCTTTTCAGCATTCCCGCGCCTTTGAGTATCTGATGACCCGCTTCTCAACGCCGGAAGAGGTGTTTGGCCCGCTGTCCATTCAGGCATTGAAGGATGAAGGCCGCTATCAGCGCCTGACCAAAGGCTACTTGCCCGATGCGGAAATCGTCTTCCTGGATGAGATCTGGAAAGCCGGCCCGGCAATCCTGAATACTCTGCTGACCGCCATTAACGAACGCCGTTTCCGCAACGGCGACAACGAAGAAAAAATCCCGATGCGGCTGCTGGTGACCGCCTCTAACGAACTGCCGGAGGCGGACAGCGGGCTGGAAGCGCTGTATGACCGCATGCTGATCCGCCTGTGGCTGGATAACGTCCACGAGAAGCAGAATTTCCGCAGCCTGCTGACCCACCAGCAGGATGAAAATCAGAATCCGGTGGCGGAATCACTGTGCATCAGCGACGAGGAGTATCTGGCCTGGCAGCAGGGCATTACCAAAGTTAACCTGCCGGATGATGTCTTCGAGCTGATCTTCCAACTGCGCCAGCAGTTAGAAAATCAGCCAGAAGCGCCGTATATCTCCGACCGCCGCTGGAAAAAAGCCATTCATCTGCTGCAGGCCAGCGCCTTTTACAGCGGGCGCAATTCTATCGCGCCGATCGATCTGATCCTGCTGAAAGACTGCCTGTGGCATGACGTGAATTCGATGAAACTGCTGGATCGCGAAATTGATAATCTGCTGACCCAGCAGGCGTGGCAGCAGCAACCGATCCTGATCAAACTCCAGCAGATTAACACCCGCCGCCTGGCGCTTCAGCAGCAGCAGAGCGTGGAGCAGGCCATTCGCCTGGAGAAACACGGCGGGATGTTCAGCCGCAAGCCGCATTTCGAGCTGCCCGCCGCGCTGTCGGCCGATGAGCTGACCCTGATGCTGCAAAAGCCGCTGACGCTGCATGATATGCAGGTTACGCACGTGACTCTGGCCCGCGAGGCGCTGCATCACTGGCTGCAAAAAGGGGGAGAGGTACGCGGCAAGCTGAATGGCATCGGCTTTGCGCAGATGTTGGATCTGCACGTGGATGCTCAGGAGTGTCTGACGCTGCGTGATATCAGTCTGCAAAGCACGCGGCTGATGCTGCCCGGTAAACTCCAGCAGGCGCTGCCGGAAGAGATTATTCAGGCGCTGGATGAGCTGGATACCCAACTTCGTGCCCAGCGCACGCTGTTCAGTCAGCACCACCGCTGTCTGTTTATCAGCGATGACTGGCTGGCTCGCGTTGAGGACAGCCTGCAGCAGGTGGCCGAACAGCTGAAGCAGGCGCGGCAGTGATCTCACTCGATACGCTGAGTATGTTGCTGACCATCAGCGAAAACGAGCTGATCGAAGAAGTGGCCATCGCCATGCTGGCCTCGCCAAAGCTGGCCGCTTTTTTCAAAAAATTCCCGGGGCTGAAAAATGCCCTGACTCGCGATTTGCCCAACTGGAAAGCAGGCGTGCTGCAACAGCTCAAATCGACCCCGGTTCCCGACGACGTGGCCGAAGAGTTCAGCCGCTTCCAGCACTTCAAGACGCTTAACTCCCACGAATTCAGCGCGCAGCTGCCCGCTTTGTTACAGTGGCTGGATGCCAACCACTCGCCCTTTGCAGAGAAAGCCCGTCACCTGGTGGAGCATACGGAGATCGGTCATCTGAGCCCGGCTCAGCAGACGCTGTTTCTCCAGCGCTGGCGGCTGAGCCTGACCCTGCAAACCCTGTCGCTGAACCAACAGCTGCTGGATCAGGAGCGCGACAAGCTGCTGGCCGAGCTACAGCATCGAATGGCGATGAGCGGCCAGCTGGCCCCGGTGCTGGCCAGCGATGATGACGCGGCGGCTGGCAGGCTGTGGGATCTCACCCGCAGCTCGCTACAGCGTGAGGATTATCAGCTGATTGTGCAGTACGGTGATTTTCTGGCGGGGCAGCCCGAGCTGATGAAACTGGCCGAACAGCTTGGCCGCAGCCGCGAAGCCAAAGCCGTGCAGGCGGAAGAGGCGCCGCTGGAAGCCTTCCACCAGCTGGTGCGCGAACCGGAAAGCGTACCGGAAGAGGTCAACGGACTGCATCAAAGCGATGATATCCTGCGCCTGCTGCCGCCGGAGCTGGCTACCCTCGGCATCAGCGAACTGGAATTCGAGTTTTACCGGCGGCTGGTGGAAAAGCGCCTGCTGACCTATCGCCTGCAGGGCGAGAGCTGGCACGATAAGATCACCGAGCGGCCCGTCGTTCATCAGCATCATGATGAGCAACCGCGAGGACCCTTTATTGTCTGCGTCGATACATCCGGATCGATGGGTGGATTTAACGAGCGCTGTGCAAAAGCCTTCTGTCTGGCGCTGCTGAAAGTGGCGCTGGCGGACAACCGCCGCTGCTACATTATGCTGTTCGCGCATGAAGTCATCGGCTATGAACTCACCGCCGGAGACGGTATCAGCCAGGCGATCCGTTTTCTCAGCCAGCGCTTTCGCGGCGGCACCGATCTCGCCGCCTGCATGGACGAAGTATTAAAAAAACTCAGCAGCAGCCCGTGGCAGGATGCCGATGCGGTGATCCTCTCCGATTTTATCGCCCAGCGCCTGCCGGAAGAGCTGGTTAAACGCGTTCGCGATCATCAAAATCGCCAGCAGCAGCGTTTTCATGCCGTTGCCATGTCCGATCATGGAAAACCGGCCATCATGCGCATCTTCAACCATATCTGGCGTTTTGACACCGGACTAAAAAGCCGCCTTCTGCGCCGCTGGCAGCGCTAGTCCTCTTCCCTCAGCCCTTTGCGCAAAATACGGCAAACCTTATTTGCTATAGTCATATATCGGCTTTAGCCAATCGGCAGATGGGAGCATTACGTGACAGCACAACAACAGCATCAGAGCGGGCTTCCCGCACCAACCCGCACGCTACTTCTTGACGGCAGCGACCCGGAACAAAAACGCCAGCAGCTGCTCGCTTACTTCCGCCAGACCTGGGAACTCTACGAGCGCCTGTTTGACTGCCTGGCCGATGAACGGGCGTATTACAACAAAGCGATCCCGCTGCGCCATCCGCTGATCTTCTATTTTGGCCATACCGCCACCTTCTACATTAATAAACTGATGGCAGGCAGGCTGATTGACGCCCGAGTTGATGACCGGATCGAAGCCATGATGGCGATCGGCGTTGATGAAATGAGTTGGGACGATCTGGATAACAGCCACTACAGCTGGCCGTCGGTCAGCGAACTGCGTGACTATCGCGGTAAGGTTCGTAGCCGGGTAGAGCAGTTTATTGCAGAGATGCCGCTGTCGCTGCCAATTGGCTGGGAAAGCCCGGCGTGGGTGATCCTGATGGGGATTGAACACGAGCGCATCCATCTGGAAACGTCCAGCGTACTGATTCGCCAGCTGCCGATCGAATGGGTTAAACCACAGCCCCACTGGCCCGCCTGCCCCGAAGCCCGCCACGATCGTCTGGCGGTGCCGGAAAATTCGCTTATTGCCGTCGCCGGTGGCCGCGTCACCCAGGGCAAAACCGACCCGACCTACGGCTGGGACAACGAATACGGCACGCAGGTCAGTGAAGTGAAGCCCTTCCGCGCCAGTAAAATGCTGGTCAGCAACGCCGAGTTCTTCACCTTCGTCGCGGCAGGGGGCTACCAGCAGTCGCGCTGGTGGGATGAAGAGGGCGAAGGCTGGAGGGCGTTTTCCAAAGCCACGATGCCGACGTTTTGGGTCGGCAGCGCCGGGCAGCCGGATAACCTGCGTCTGCGGTTGATGACGGAAGAAGTGCCGATGCCGTGGGACTGGCCCGCCGAAGTGAACCAGCTGGAGGCCGCGGCCTTCTGTCGCTGGAAAGCAGAGGAAACCGGTAAGTCCATCCAGCTTCCGGCAGAAAGTGAGTGGATGCTGCTGCGCGAACAGGTCGCCGGCGATCAGCCCGACTGGGACACGGCGCCGGGCAATATTAATCTGGCCTACTGGGCCTCTTCCTGCCCGGTCGATCGCTTCAGCCAGGGGGATTTCTTCGACCCGATCGGCAACGTCTGGCAGTGGACCACCACGCCGATTAACGGCTTTGAAGGGTTTCGCGTGCATCCGCTGTACGACGATTTCTCCACGCCAACCTTTGACGGCAAACATGCGCTGATCAAAGGCGGCAGCTGGATCTCCACCGGTAACGAGGCGCTGAAATCTGCGCGTTATGCCTTCCGCCGCCACTTCTTCCAGCATGCGGGATTCCGCTACGTCGTCTCCAGTCATCAGGAAACCATGGCGCAAAACCCGTACGAAACCGACACCATGGTATCGCAGTATCTGGATTTCCAGTACGGTCCGGAATATTTCGGCGTGGCCAACTATGCACGCGCGCTGGTGGAAATCGCCTGCGGGCTGACGGATAAACGGCAGCGCGCGCTGGATCTCGGCTGTGCCACAGGACGCGCCAGCTTTGAACTGGCACGCCATTTCGAGCAGGTGGTGGGCATGGACTACTCGGCGCGTTTTATTGACGTCGCGCTGCAGCTGACCGGTGGTGAAGACTTCCGCTATGTCACCCAGGAAGAGGGCGATCTGGTGGAGTATCGCCAGGTCAGGCTGAAAGACTTTGGTCTGGACACTCAGCAGGCCAGCCGCATTCAGTTCGTACAGGGCGATGCCTGCAATCTGAAGCCGCAGCCGGAACACTACGATCTGGTCCTGGCCTCTAACCTGATCGACCGGTTACGCCAGCCCAAACGCTTCCTGCAGGATATCAGCGGCATGATCCGCAGCGGCGGCATACTGATGCTCTCCTCACCCTATACCTGGCTGGAGGAGTATACGCCGAAGGAAAACTGGCTTGGAGGAGTCCGTGAGAACGGGGAAGCCCTGACCACTTACCAGGCACTGCAACGACTGCTGGCGGCGGATTTTGAAGAGATCGCACCCGCACAGGACATTCCGTTTGTCATTCGCGAAACGGCGCGTAAATACCAGCATACGCTGGCGCAGCTGACGCTGTGGCGTAAACGCTGATCTCCCCTACCCCGCAGGCATCCCACTGCCTGCGGTTTATTTCAATCGATTGCCATCGCCTTCACGATCCCGCACAGTAACGCTATTCCAGGCACCCGCTAATAACTATGGAGCCACTATGCCCGAAAACATGCAGCCCGATAATCTCGATCGCGGCATTCTGATCGCCCTGATGGACAACGCCCGTACCGCCTACGCCGAGCTGGCAAAACAGTTCAACGTCAGCCCAGGAACCATCCACGTGCGCGTAGAAAAGATGAAGCAAGCGGGGATCATTAAAGGCACGCGGGTTGAAATCGATCCGAAGCAGCTGGGCTACGACGTCTGCTGTTTTATCGGCATTATTCTCAAAAGCGCGAAGGATTATCCTTCTGCACTTGCCCGTCTTGAAGCGCTTGATGAAGTGGTGGAAGCTTATTACACCACCGGACATTACAGTATTTTTATCAAGGTGATGTGCCGATCTATTGATGCGTTACAGCAGGTACTGATCAACAAGATCCAGACGATTGATGAAATTCAGTCCACGGAAACGCTGATCTCGCTACAGAACCCAATCATGAGGGCAATTAAGCCCTGATCGGGCGCTTATCCTCCCTCCCCGCGGCAACTTCCGGGCGATCCTGTGAATCATTTTATGCACAGATGTTTTCCTGAGTGCTTAATGTGGTATCCGCATAATATCCCTACTTACCCACAGGTAGATCCCAGCCTGATCACAGAGTACAATGCCCACCTTTGTGACTCAGGGACCCATCATGGCCGACATTACCTTAATCAGTGGCAGCACCCTAGGCAGCGCGGAATACGTTGCCGATCATCTGGCAGAGAAGCTGAACGAGGCCGGTTATACCACCGAGACGCTGTATGGTCCGGAACTGGATGAAGTGAAGCCTGAAGGGATCTGGCTGGTGGTGAGCTCTACCCACGGTGCAGGTGAACTGCCTGAAAATATCCAGCCGTTCTTCGATGCATTAAAAGAACAACAGCTGGATCTGAGTAACCTGCGTTACGGTGCAGTAGGCATTGGTAACCGTGAATACGATCTGTTTTGTGGTGCCATCGATCAGTTTGAGACGTTGCTAAGTTCTCTGGGCGCTAAGCGTATTGGCGATTGCCTGAAAATCGACGTCCTTGAGCACGAGATTCCGGAAGATCCTGCCGGTGTTTGGGTGGAAACCTGGAAAGAGTTGATCTAAATATCACCTCGATCGGGCTGAGATCGACGGTTAGATCCGTCCGATCGGCGTTTTTCAGCCCGTGAGTTTTGTAAATTATGTGCTTTTTCGCCTGGTTTATCAGCATTCATCTGTGGATAAACATGCTTAAATCACGGTAATAACCGGTTGTTATCCCAAGAACAACTTCATACCTTGCCTGGGGCTGTGCATAACATAGTATTTTGATCCCAGCTTATACGGATCGGGATCACCGATCATTCACAGCTAATGATCCTTCCTAATCGATTGATCGTTATCAGCAAAAAGCGCTTATCCACAGACCAGGACGATCCTAATAGAAGATCTAATAAAGAGATCTTTAAATAAAAAAGATCTTCTTTTTAATACGTGAAGATCCCGCCGCTTTCCCCATCGTCTAAAGTTGAGTAGAATTCACGCCCCAGGCAACGATCCCTTAATCGCACAAACCGCGAGGTGCAGTACCATGTTTTATCCAGATCCCTTTGACGTCATCATCATCGGTGGTGGTCATGCGGGAACCGAAGCTGCAATGGCGGCTGCCCGTATGGGTCAACAAACCCTGTTATTAACCCACAACATCGATACGCTCGGGCAGATGTCCTGCAATCCGGCGATCGGGGGTATCGGGAAAGGACATCTGGTTAAAGAAGTGGATGCACTGGGTGGGCTGATGGCCCATGCCATTGACCAGGCCGGTATTCAGTTTAGGATACTAAACGCCAGCAAAGGGCCAGCCGTCAGGGCAACCCGCGCTCAGGCCGATCGCGTGCTGTATCGGCAGGCGGTTCGCACTGCGCTGGAGAACCAGCCAAACCTGATGATCTTCCAGCAGGCGGTTGAGGATCTGATTGTTGAAAACGATCGCGTCGTCGGTGCCGTTACCCAGATGGGCCTGAAGTTCCGTGCGAAAGCCGTGGTGCTGACCGTCGGGACATTCCTCGATGGCAAAATCCATATCGGACTGGATAACTACAGCGGTGGCCGTGCCGGCGATCCGCCATCCATTCCGCTGGCGCGCCGCCTGCGTGAGCTGCCGCTGCGCGTTAACCGTTTAAAAACCGGCACGCCTCCGCGTATTGATGCCCGCACGATAGATTTTTCAGTGCTGGCAACCCAGCACGGTGATACGCCGATGCCGGTCTTCTCGTTCATGGGCAATGTGGCTCAGCATCCGCAGCAGGTGCCGTGCTACATCACCTACACCAATGAGAAAACCCACGATGTGATCCGTAACAACCTCGATCGCAGCCCGATGTATGCCGGGATCATCGAAGGGATCGGTCCTCGTTACTGTCCGTCGATCGAAGACAAAGTGATGCGCTTTGCCGATCGTAACGCGCATCAGATCTTCCTGGAACCTGAAGGCCTGACCAGTAATGAAATCTATCCAAACGGCATCTCCACCAGCCTGCCGTTCGACGTACAGATGCAGATCGTCCGTTCCATGCAGGGGATGGAAAATGCCAAAATCGTGCGTCCTGGCTATGCCATCGAGTACGATTTCTTTGACCCGCGCGATCTGAAACCGTCGCTGGAAAGTAAATATATTCAGGGCCTGTTCTTTGCCGGACAGATTAACGGCACCACCGGTTATGAAGAAGCAGCCGCTCAGGGACTGCTGGCAGGTCTGAATGCCGGTCGCTTCTCTGCGGATAAAGAGAGCTGGGCACCGCGCCGCGATCAGGCTTACCTTGGTGTGCTGGTTGACGATCTCTGCACGCTGGGTACCAAAGAACCGTACCGCATGTTTACCTCTCGTGCTGAATACCGCCTGATGCTGCGTGAAGACAACGCCGATCTGCGTTTGACCGCTGCCGGTCGCGAGCTGGGACTGGTTGATGACGCCCGCTGGGCGCGCTTCAATGAAAAACTGGAGCGCATCGAACTGGAACGTCAGCGCCTGCGTGATATCTGGGTTCACCCGAAATCCGCGACCGTTGATGAGATCAATACGGTTATCAGCGCGCCTCTGACCAAAGAGGCCAGCGGAGAAGATCTGCTGCGTCGCCCGGAAATGACTTATCAACAGCTGATGACGCTGAGCACTTTCGCCCCGGCGCTCAGCGATGAGCAGGCCGCAGAGCAGGTTGAAATTCAGGTTAAATACGAAGGCTATATTGCACGTCAGCAGGAAGAGATCGACAGACAGCAGCGTAACGAAAACACGTTGCTGCCGGTGGAGCTGGATTATCGCCAGGTCAGCGGTCTGTCCAACGAAGTGATCGCCAAGCTCAACGATCACAAACCGGGATCGATCGGTCAGGCTTCGCGTATTTCCGGCGTCACGCCTGCGGCGATTTCCATTCTGCTTATTTATCTTAAAAAGCAGGGACTGCTGCGTAAAAGCGCGTAACGACATAAACAGGGGCGGATGCCATCCGCCCCTGCCCGGCATTTCTGCTGCCGTAAATCTTAATTTTCTGGACCATCGCCTGTGATCAACAAACTTTCCGCCCTGCTTAAGAGCGCCAACATTTCACTGACCGATCTGCAAAAACAACAGCTGATTGGCTACGTGGACATGCTGCACAAATGGAATAAGGCCTATAACCTGACCTCCGTCCGCGATCCTGAACAGATGCTGGTCCGCCATATCCTCGACAGTATCGTGGTAGAACCGCATCTGAAAGGTGAACGTTTTATCGATGTGGGTACCGGCCCCGGGCTTCCCGGCGTTCCGCTGGCTATTGTGCGTCCTCAGGCTCATTTCACCCTGTTGGACAGCCTGGGTAAACGCGTGCGTTTTTTGCGTCAGGTGCAGCATGAACTGAAACTGGAGAATATTACTCCGGTTCAGAGCCGGGTTGAAGATTTTCCTGCTGAACCCCCGTTTGATGGCGTGATTAGTCGCGCATTCGCATCGTTGAACGATATGGTCAGCTGGTGTCATCATCTGCCTGGCTCTGAGGGGCGTTTCTATGCGCTGAAAGGCCTGCTACCCGAGGATGAAATCGCTGCGCTACCGGTGGGATTCGTTGTCGAAAAAATCGCTTCCCTTGCCGTTCCTGAACTGGAAGGCGAGCGCCATCTGGTGGTCATTTCGCCAAAGGGCTGACTTTTTAAGTGAAAAAAACCGCCACTTTTGATGCTGGCGGTTTTTTTTTCGCCATTTTTACCCTTTTGAGAGACGCATATTCAGGGTACTATCAGTTAATAACCACTGGTTTTGTATGATTTTTTTGTGCATTTGAGGGGATACGCTCGTCGCTGAGTTTTAGCCGGTCATCTTTTTTTATTTTTTTCGGACCAATCAGCCTGGACGGAGCTGTTGCTATAGCGTTAAATCAGAGCGCGGAAACGCACTGACAACTTCGTTTACATTTAACGCCCTGTTCACAATTTATTATCACAACGATCACCTTATCCATGGCATTTTAGATAGAGAATAGTCACGTGAGAAAATATATCTTCTTAATAAATTCTCGTAAGTAATGGCTTTGAAGTTGTTAAATATTTGCTGGCGATGTCAATAAGCGGTTTTAATCAAGATAACAGACTGTTTTACTAATAGATCTATTGTAAATTATTGATGTTTAATGTTTTGTTTGGGTTGGTGTAATAATTATTAGCATCAATCTTGTTTCTATATCCTAAATGATATTACTAATTTGTGATCTTCCGCACGCTTTGTGAGCAAAATAGCTCCTGTATTTCAGAAAAATGGACGAATCAGGTGGAAGTCATTTGTTTTGGAAAATAGGCCGCTGGAAAGAATTTTAAATAATTGTTCACCTTTTCTCTACTTATCCATTGAAATCACAGGTGCGCCCCGTATAATTTGCACGTTTTTTGCTGCTTGACTCAAATGAGTAAAGGCAGTTTTATACGACACGCGACATAGCCCGAGCGGGGCAGGAGAATTTCAGCGTCATGTCAGTGTCCCTTTACAGAGTAAAATTTGCCCGAACCGTGCTGATGTTACAGCTGGTGACATTCGTCTTAATCGGTGCGCTGTTTGCCCTTAAAGATTTGACCTGGGGCGTGTCCGCTCTGTTAGGTGGACTGGCAGCCTGGCTGCCAAACATGCTGTTTATGATTTTTGCCTGGCGCCACCAGGCGGGACATGAAGTAACAGGTCGGCTTGCCTGGACGTTCGTCTTCGGCGAGGCGCTGAAAGTGGTCGTTACTATTCTCATGCTAATCGTGGCGCTGGGTGTGTTTAAGGCGGTGTTTACGCCGCTGGGACTGGCCTGGTTATCGGTGCTGATTGT
Source organism: Erwinia sp. S38 (assembly GCF_016624545.1). Taxonomy (NCBI): domain Bacteria; kingdom Pseudomonadati; phylum Pseudomonadota; class Gammaproteobacteria; order Enterobacterales; family Erwiniaceae; genus Erwinia; species Erwinia sp. S38. The sequence goes on from NZ_JACVTS010000009.1 coordinate 23,148, forward strand.
GCAAATCGTCGCACCGGCTGTAATCAACAACAAAGGGTAAGGGCATCATGGCTGCAGGAGAAATCTCTACGCCGCAAGAATACATAGGTCACCACCTGACGCACCTTCAGTTGGACCTGCGTACCTTCGAGCTAGTGAATCCGCACGACGCTCCGGCGACGTTCTGGTTATTAAATATCGACTCCATGTTTTTCTCTGTGGTGCTGGGACTGGTATTCCTGGTGCTGTTTCGCCAAGTCGCGAAGTCAGCCACCAGCGGTGTACCGGGCAAGTTACAGGCCGCTATCGAGTTAGTTGTTGGCTTTGTTGACGACAACGTTCGCGATATGTACCACGGCAAAAGCAAACTTATCGCTCCGCTGGCCCTGACGATTTTCGTCTGGGTATTCCTGATGAACTTCATGGATCTGCTGCCAATCGATCTGTTGCCATACATTGGTGAACATGTCTTTGGGCTGCCAGCATTGCGTGTGGTGCCTTCCGCAGACGTGAACGTTACGCTGTCGATGGCGCTTGGCGTATTTATTTTGATTCTGTTCTACAGCATCAAGATGAAAGGCATTGGCGGCTTTAGTAAAGAGCTGACTCTGCAACCCTTCAACCACCCCGTCTTTATTCCGGTCAACCTGATTCTGGAAGGTGTGAGCCTGCTGTCCAAGCCTGTTTCTCTGGGTCTGCGACTGTTCGGAAACATGTACGCGGGTGAATTGATTTTTATCCTGATTGCCGGCCTGCTGCCGTGGTGGTCACAGTGGGTTCTGAATGTGCCTTGGGCCATTTTCCACATCCTGATCATTTCGCTGCAAGCTTTCATTTTCATGGTCTTAACGATTGTCTATCTGTCGATGGCATCTGAAGAACACTGATTTTTTTCTCAACACTACTGCGTTTTAACTGAAACAAACTGGAGACTGTCATGGAAAACCTGAATATGGATCTGCTGTACATGGCTGCCGCTGTGATGATGGGCCTGGCGGCAATCGGTGCTGCGATCGGTATCGGCATCCTCGGAGGCAAATTCCTGGAAGGCGCCGCACGCCAACCGGATCTGATTCCTCTGCTGCGTACGCAGTTCTTTGTTGTAATGGGTCTGGTGGATGCAATCCCAATGATCGCCGTTGGTCTGGGTCTGTACGTGATGTTTGCTGTCGCGTAAATAACCGATTGTTTATCGCCGGCGCAGGTCAGCGATAAACGGCTTCTGCCGCTGTAAAGGCGGCAGAAAAAGTTAACTTAATAAGAGGCATTGTGCTGTGAACATTAATGCAACAATCCTCGGCCAGGCCATCGCGTTCATCCTGTTTGTCCTGTTCTGCATGAAGTACGTATGGCCGCCGCTGATGGCCGCTATCGAAAAGCGCCAGAAAGAAGTATCTGAAGGCCTTGCTTCCGCTGAACGTGCCAAAAAAGATTTGGATCTCGCGCAGGCTAATGCGACCGACCAGCTGAAAAAAGCGAAAGAAGACGCTCAGGTAATCATTGAGCAGGCGAACAAACGCCGTGCGCAGATCCTGGACGAAGCGAAAGCCGAGGCTGAACAGGAACGTAACAAGATCGTCACCCAGGCGCAGGCTGAAATCGACGCCGAGCGTAAACGTGCACGTGAAGAGTTGCGTAAGCAGGTCGCGATGCTGGCTGTTGCCGGCGCCGAGAAAATCATTGAACGTTCCGTGGATGAAGCTGCTAACAGCGACATCGTAGATAAACTGGTCGCTGAACTGTAAGGGAGGGGCTGATGTCTGAATTTACTACCGTAGCTCGCCCCTACGCTAAAGCCGCTTTTGACTTTGCGGTTGAGCATCAAAGTGTCGATCGCTGGCAGCAGATGCTGGCGTTTGCCGCCGAAGTGGCTGGCAATGAACAGGTATCAGAACTTCTTTCCGGCGCTCTGGCGCCGGAAGCGTTGTCTGGCGCGTTCATCGCAATCTGTGGTGACCAACTCGACGAAGCCGGCCAGAACCTGATTAAGGTTATGGCTGAAAACAAACGTTTGCCAGCACTTGCCGATGTATTGGATCAGTTCATCCAACTGCGTGCCGCACATGATGCGACCGCCGAGGTTGAAGTTATCTCTTCTTCTACATTGAGTGACGCGCAGCTGACCAAAATCAGCGCAGCGATGGAAAAACGTCTGTCACGCAAAGTTAAGCTGAATTGCAAAATTGATAAGTCTGTAATGGCAGGCGTAATCATCCGTGCGGGTGATATGGTCATTGATGGCAGCGTACGCGGCCGTCTTGAGCGCCTTACCGACGTCTTGCAGTCTTAAGGGGACTGGAGCATATGCAACTGAATTCCACCGAAATCAGCGAACTGATCAAGCAGCGCATTGCTCAGTTCAATGTAGTGAGCGAAGCTCACAACGAAGGTACTATTGTTTCTGTAAGTGACGGTATCATCCGCGTCAACGGCCTGGCCGATGTGATGCAGGGTGAGATGATTGCCCTGCCGGGTAGCCGTTACGCTATCGCACTGAACCTGGAGCGCGACTCCGTTGGTGCAGTAGTGATGGGCCCATACGCTGACCTCGCCGAAGGCATGAAGGTTAAGTGTACTGGCCGTATCCTGGAAGTTCCGGTAGGCCGTGGCCTGCTGGGCCGCGTGGTGAACACCCTGGGTGCACCAATCGACGGTAAAGGCGCTATCGACAACGACGGCTTCTCGCCGATCGAAGTGATTGCACCTGGCGTTATCGATCGTCAGTCCGTTGACCAGCCTGTACAGACCGGTTACAAATCTGTCGATGCGATGATTCCAATCGGCCGTGGCCAGCGTGAGCTGATCATCGGTGACCGTCAGACCGGTAAAACCGCAATGGCGATCGATGCGATCATCAACCAGCGCGATTCCGGCATCAAATGCGTTTACGTTGCTATCGGTCAGAAAGCTTCTACCATCGCTAACGTGGTGCGTAAGCTGGAAGAACACAACGCGCTGGCTAACACCATCGTTGTTGTTGCAACCGCATCTGAGTCTGCTGCTCTGCAATACCTGGCACCCTACGCCGGTTGTGCGATGGGCGAATACTTCCGTGACCGCGGTGAAGACGCGCTGATCGTATACGATGACCTGTCTAAACAGGCCGTTGCTTACCGTCAGGTTTCCCTGCTGCTGCGCCGTCCACCGGGCCGTGAAGCATTCCCAGGCGACGTGTTCTACCTCCACTCCCGTCTGCTGGAGCGTGCTTCCCGCGTGAGCGCCGACTACGTTGAGCGTTTCACCAACGGTGAAGTGAAAGGTAAAACCGGTTCTCTGACCGCGCTGCCAATCATCGAAACCCAGGCGGGTGACGTTTCTGCGTTCGTTCCGACCAACGTAATCTCGATTACCGATGGTCAGATCTTCCTGGAAACCAACCTGTTTAACTCTGGTATTCGTCCAGCGGTTAACCCGGGTATCTCTGTATCCCGTGTTGGTGGTGCAGCGCAAACCAAGATCATCAAGAAACTGTCCGGTGGTATCCGTACCGCTCTGGCACAGTATCGTGAACTGGCTGCGTTCTCTCAGTTCGCATCCGATCTGGACGAAGCAACCCGCAAACAGCTGAGCCACGGTCAGAAAGTGACCGAGCTGCTGAAACAGAAACAGTATGCGCCGATGTCCGTAGCGCAGCAGGGTCTGGTGCTGTTTGCTGCCGAGCGCGGCTTCCTGAATGACGTCGAACTGGCGAAAATCGGTAGCTTCGAAGCGGCACTGCTGGCCTTCGCGGATCGCGATCACGCTGAGCTGATGGCTGATATCAACCAGTCTGGTAACTATAACGGCGAAATCGAAGAGAAGCTGAAAGGCCTCCTCGAGACGTTTAAAGCAACCCAGTCCTGGTAATGTCTGGCGGCTTGTCCCTTAGGGGGCAGGCCGCAAGGCTTTGAGGAGAAGCTTATGGCCGGCGCAAAAGAGATACGTAGTAAGATCGGCAGCGTGCAAAACACGCAGAAGATCACCAAAGCGATGGAAATGGTCGCCGCCTCCAAAATGCGTAAATCGCAAGAACGCATGGCGGCCAGCCGTCCTTATGCAGAAACCATGCGCAAAGTGATTGGTCACATTGCGTTAGGTAATCTGGAATACAAGCACCCTTACCTGGAAGAGCGCGCCGTTAAACGCGTTGGCTATCTGGTCGTATCTACCGACCGCGGGCTTTGTGGTGGTTTGAACATTAACCTGTTCAAAAGATTGCTGGCGGATATGAAAGGCTGGGCGGATAAAGGCGTTGAGAGCGATCTCGCCATTATCGGTTCCAAAGGCCTGTCATTCTTCAGTTCTGTCGGTGGCAACGTGGTTGCTCAGGTAACCGGAATGGGCGACAAACCTGCCCTCTCCGACCTGATTGGCCCGGTCAAAGTGATGCTGCAAGCATACGATGAAGGCCGTCTGGACAAGCTGTTTATTGTCAGCAACAAATTTATCAACACCATGTCTCAGTCTCCACAGATCGAACAGCTGCTGCCGTTACCTGCAGCCGATGATTCGGAAGGCGTTGTGAAGAAGAGCACCTGGGACTATCTGTATGAGCCCGATCCGAAAGCGCTGCTGGACACGTTACTGCGTCGCTATGTCGAATCTCAGGTTTACCAGGGTGTTGTAGAAAACCTGGCCAGCGAGCAGGCCGCGCGAATGGTGGCGATGAAAGCCGCAACCGACAACGGCGGAAACCTGATCAAAGAGCTGCAGTTGGTATACAACAAGGCTCGTCAGGCCAGCATCACCCAGGAACTTACCGAGATCGTCTCGGGGGCCTCCGCGGTTTAACCAGGTATACCCTGCTGCGTTTCGAACCGGTGGGGTATAAACGAATTAGGTAGAGGATTCAAGATGGCTACTGGAAAGATTGTCCAGGTAATCGGCGCCGTAGTTGACGTCGAATTCCCTCAGGACGCAGTACCACAAGTGTACAGCGCCCTTGAGGTTAAAAATGGTGATGCTCGTCTGGTGCTGGAAGTTCAGCAGCAGCTGGGTGGTGGCGTGGTTCGTACCATCGCTATGGGTTCTTCAGACGGCCTGAAGCGCGGTCTGGAAACCGTTGACCTTGAGCACCCGATCGAAGTACCGGTAGGTACTGCAACACTTGGCCGTATCATGAACGTGCTGGGTGAGCCAATCGATATGAAAGGCGATATCGGCGAAGAAGAGCGCTGGGCGATTCACCGCGCGGCACCTTCATACGAAGACCAGTCAAACTCTCAGGAGCTGCTGGAAACCGGTATCAAAGTTATCGACCTGATGTGTCCGTTCGCTAAGGGCGGTAAAGTGGGTCTGTTCGGTGGTGCGGGTGTAGGTAAAACCGTAAACATGATGGAGCTGATCCGTAACATTGCGGCTGAGCACTCAGGTTTCTCCGTATTTGCCGGTGTGGGTGAGCGTACTCGTGAGGGTAACGACTTCTACCACGAGATGACCGACTCTAACGTTATCGACAAAGTATCACTGGTTTATGGCCAGATGAACGAGCCACCAGGAAACCGTCTGCGCGTTGCGCTGACCGGTCTGACCATGGCTGAGAAGTTCCGTGACGAAGGTCGTGACGTACTGCTGTTCATCGATAACATCTACCGTTATACCCTGGCCGGTACTGAAGTATCAGCACTGCTGGGTCGTATGCCTTCTGCGGTAGGTTATCAGCCAACGCTGGCGGAAGAGATGGGCGTTCTGCAGGAACGTATCACCTCTACCAAGACCGGTTCAATCACTTCCGTACAGGCCGTTTACGTTCCTGCGGATGACTTGACTGACCCATCACCAGCCACCACCTTTGCGCACCTTGACGCAACCGTGGTACTGAGCCGTCAGATCGCTTCCCTGGGTATCTACCCGGCGGTTGACCCACTGGATTCTACCAGCCGTCAGCTGGATCCACTGGTTGTTGGTCAGGAACACTATGACACTGCGCGTGGCGTTCAGTCACTGCTGCAGCGTTATCAGGAACTGAAAGACATCATCGCCATCCTGGGTATGGACGAACTGTCAGAAGAAGACAAACTGGTGGTAGCACGCTCTCGTAAGATGCAGCGTTTCCTGTCCCAGCCATTCTTCGTGGCAGAAGTATTCACCGGTTCTCCGGGTAAATACGTGTCGCTGAAAGATACCATCCGTGGCTTTAAAGGCATTATGGAAGGCGAGTTCGACCATCTGCCAGAGCAGGCTTTCTACATGGTTGGTTCCATCGAAGAAGCCGTGGAAAAAGCGAAGAAACTGTAATTTTTACCCTGAGTCATTCAGGCTGCAGCAATGCGGCCTGAAGTATGACGGGTTAGTTTCTCAGGAGGTTAATTATGGCTATGACTTTTCACCTGGACGTTGTCAGCGCAGAACTGCAAATGTTCTCCGGTCTGGTACAAAGCATCCAGGTATCAGGTAGCGAAGGTGAGCTGGGTATTCGCCCAAACCACGCCCCGCTCCTGACTGCCATTAAGCCTGGTATGGTTCGCATCGTTAAGCAGCACGGTGACGAAGAGGTGATTTACCTCTCCGGCGGCGTGCTGGAAGTGCAGCCTGGCGCGGTTACCGTGCTGGCTGACACCGCGATCCGTGGTACCGACCTTGATGAAGCGCGCGCGCTGGAAGCGAAACGCAAAGCTGAAGAGCATATGAACAGCTCTCACGGCGATGTTGACTTCGCGATCGCGTCGGCAGAACTGGCGAAAGCCATTGCTAAGCTGCGCGTCATTGAGTTGACCAAGAAAGCGATGTAACTCAGGTTTAAGCTGCAGAATGCCAGTCAGGAAACTGACTGGCATTTTTTTTGCCTGCCGTTTGAGATTTCCACCGTTCTGAAAGCTAATTTCGGGCCAAGAAAAATGTAGTATTCTTAGCGCTAAACCGCTTTACTTTCCTCATCAAAACAAGAATCAGGATGTCTATGTCTACCAGCCCGATGAGCGTGGTGATCCTTGCCGCTGGCAAAGGAACCCGCATGTACTCCGACCTGCCAAAAGTGCTGCACCTGCTGGCCGGAAAACCGATGGTTCAGCACGTTATTGATGCCGCTAAGGTGTTAAACGCGCAGCAGATTAATCTGGTTTACGGTCACGGTGGCGATCTGCTGAAAAGCACGCTGGATGATGCCTCGCTGAACTGGGTGCTCCAGGCCGAGCAGCTGGGAACCGGGCACGCGATGCAGCAGGCTGCACCTCATTTTGCCGATGATGAAGATATTCTGATGCTGTACGGCGACGTGCCGCTGATCTCGGTGGATACCCTGCGCCGCCTGCAGTCGGCTAAACCCGAAGGCGGCATTGGCCTGCTGACGGTGATCCTGGATAACCCGACGGGATACGGTCGTATCATCCGGGAAGGTGGCAATGTGGTTGGCATTATCGAGCAAAAAGATGCCGCGCCGGAACAGCTGCAGATCAATGAAATCAACACTGGTATCCTGATCGCCAATGGTGCCGACCTCAAGCGCTGGCTGAGCAAGCTCACCAATAACAACGCCCAGGGTGAATACTACATCACCGATATCATTGCGCTGGCGCATCAGGAAGGCCGCCATATTGAAGCGGTGCACCCTGCCCGCACCACGGAAACCGACGGCGTCAACAATCGCCTGCAGCTGGCTACGCTGGAACGCGTTTATCAGGCCGAGCAGGCGGAAAAGCTGCTGCTGGCCGGGGTGATGCTGCTTGATCCGGCACGCTTCGATCTGCGCGGTACGCTGGAGCACGGGCGTGATGTAGTAATTGATACCAACGTAATTATTGAAGGCCACGTTACCCTGGGTAACCGGGTTAAAATCGGCAGCGGCTGCGTGATTAAAAACAGCGTTATCGCCGACGACAGTATTATCAGCCCGTACACCGTCATTGAAGACGCGCAGCTGGCCGAAGCCTGCACCGTCGGGCCATTCGCCCGCCTGCGTCCGGGAAGCGAGCTGGCAGAAGGTGCCCATGTCGGTAACTTTGTTGAGATGAAAAAAGCACGCCTCGGCAAAGGCTCCAAGGCGGGTCATCTGAGCTATCTGGGCGATGCCGAGATTGGTACAAACGTCAATATTGGAGCAGGTACAATCACCTGCAATTATGACGGCGTAAATAAGTCGAAAACTATCATCGGTGATGATGTGTTTGTCGGCTCGGATACCCAGCTTATCGCTCCGGTTACAGTCGCTGACGGCGCCACTATCGCTGCCGGAACGACTATTATGAAAGACGTGCCCGCAGCGGGACTGGTCTACAATCGGAAAGAGCAGCAGCTGAACGCCAGCTGGCAGCGCCCGGTAAAGAAAAAATAGGTTTTCAACGGGCTGGGGTTCTCCTCTGCCCGATATAAAAAGCAGTAAACATAAAAATAATCCCCACTCTCTACAAGGCTCGGGGAACCGGTATACACCGGAAAATCAGGTCAGAAGACAACGCTGATGGCATACGAAATGCCATTAAGTCAGGAAAATTTACTATGTGTGGAATTGTTGGTGCTGTAGCGCAGCGTGATATTGCAGAAATCCTGCTTGAAGGCCTGCGTCGCCTGGAGTATCGCGGTTATGACTCCGCCGGTCTGGCCGTTGTTGACCAGCAGGGGCATGTGACCCGTCTGCGTCGTTTAGGTAAGGTCGTTAACCTGGCCGAAGCGGCGGAAGAAACGCCGCTGGTGGGGGGAACCGGTATTGCTCATACCCGCTGGGCAACTCACGGAGAGCCGTCGGAGGCCAATGCGCATCCGCATATTTCCGACCATATCATCATTGTTCACAACGGTATTATCGAGAATCACGAACCGCTGCGCGAGCTGTTGATCGAGCGCGGCTACACGTTTGCTTCCGAAACCGACACGGAGGTGGTTGCCCATCTGGTTCACTGGGAGCAGAAACAGGGCGGATCGCTGCGCGAGGTGGTGCTGCGCACCATTCCTCAACTGCGCGGTGCCTACGGCATGGTCATTATGGACAGCCGCGATCCGTCTACGCTGGTAGCGGCACGCTCCGGTAGTCCACTGGTGATTGGTCGCGGTGTGGGTGAGAACTTCATCGCCTCCGATCAGCTGGCGCTGCTGCCGGTCACTCGCCGCTTTGTTTATCTGGAAGAAGGCGATATTGCTGAAATCACCCGCCGTGACGTGATCATCATCGATCGCGACGGCAATACGGTGAAACGTGCGGAAATTGAATCCAACGTGCAATATGACGCCGGTGATAAAGGGATTTATCGACACTATATGCAGAAAGAAATTTATGAACAGCCCGTCGCGATCAAAAACACCCTGAGCGGGCGTTTCAGTCACGGCGAGGTGGATCTCTCCGAGCTGGGGCCAAATGCCGATGCGCTGCTGGCCAACGTTGAGCATATCCAGATTGTAGCCTGCGGCACCTCCTATAACTCCGGTATGGTGTCACGCTACTGGTTTGAATCGCTGGCTAACGTACCGTGCGACGTGGAGATCGCTTCTGAGTTCCGCTACCGCAAATCGGCGGTGCGTAAAAACAGCCTGCTGATCACCCTGTCGCAGTCCGGTGAAACCGCCGATACGCTGGCGGCGCTGCGTCTGTCAAAAGAGCTGGGCTACCTGGGATCGCTGGCCATCTGCAACGTGGCGGGTTCTTCACTGGTTCGCGAGTCGGATCTGGCGCTGATGACCAAAGCCGGTACTGAAATTGGCGTGGCCTCCACCAAAGCGTTCACCACCCAGCTGACCGTGCTGCTGATGCTGGTGGCGCGCGTGGGCCGCCTGAAAGGTATCGACCCGCAGGTTGAGCACGATATCGTGCATGCCCTGCAGGCGCTGCCGAGCCGCATTGAGCAGATGCTGTCGCAGGATGAGCTGATTGCCGAGCTGGCGGAAGATTTCTCTGATAAACAGCATGCGCTGTTCCTCGGCCGTGGCGATCAGTATCCGATCGCCATGGAAGGGGCACTCAAGCTGAAAGAGATCTCCTACATTCATGCGGAAGCCTATGCGGCGGGCGAGCTGAAGCACGGCCCGCTGGCGCTGATTGACGCCGACATGCCGGTGATCGTGGTGGCGCCAAACAACGAACTGCTGGAAAAGCTGAAGTCGAACATTGAAGAAGTTCGTGCGCGCGGCGGGTTGCTGTACGTGTTTGCCGATGTGGATGCCGGGTTTGCCAGCAGCGAAGGGATGCGGATTATTCCGCTGCCGCACGTTGAGGAGGTGATTGCACCGATCTTCTACACCGTACCGCTACAGCTGCTCTCGTATCACGTGGCCTTGATTAAGGGCACCGATGTCGATCAGCCGCGTAACCTGGCGAAATCCGTCACCGTAGAATAATTTCTGTTCCGCCGTCTCTGTTTACAGATCCCGGCTAAAATATAATCCAGCCTGCTGACCCTCAGCCGGCTGGATTTTTTTTATCTTTCGGCAGCGGGATTATTCGGACGGGTTGCAGGAGCAGGACATGTTACTGAAAAAGTTGATGGCGATACTGATGGGGCTGGGCGGGCTGTTAGGCCTCTCTGGCGGCGTACAGGCAGCGCGTCCACCGCAGCCTGCAATGGATGCACCGGGGGAGTGTCGAGACAGCGCCTTTTTACAGCAGCATCCGCTGACGGAAACTCTGCGTGCCGAGCCTTTTGTTATTTTCTACACCCGCAGCGGCGACAATGCGCCACCGCTGGAGGACACCACCGGCAGCGGCACGCCGGACTACGTCAAAAACGTGGCGATCCAGCTGCTGGCCGCCAATCAGTATTACCAGCAGATGCTGCGGTTAACCCCACCGCTGGAACAACCGCGCTACAGACTGGCTAAAGCGATCCACGTTTATCTGTTTAATTTGCCGCGCGGTAACGGTATGGCCTTTGACGAGGTGACCAGAGTAAAAGGGGAAGATGGCAACTGGCTGCCGTGTGCATTAACGATCCGCATCAGCTCTAAGCTCAATCAACCGCTCAATCCTACCCCGGCCCACGAACTGTTTCACCTCTATCAGTACGGCTACACCCAGTTTAAAGTCGGCTGGCTGCTGGAGGGCATGACGCGCTGGATCGAATCCGCGTTTAACGGCGAGATTATCATGTCGAAAAAACTACAGGCGCGGCCGCCGCTGAAAGGCGCTGAACTTTATGCCCTGCGCTACTCCGCCTGGCCTTTCTGGCAGCGCCTGGCCAGGGAGAAATACGGCACGGTCACGCTATCGCCGGAACTTGAGGCGGTACGCTATCTTGACGGCAATCCGGTCTTTCGCACCACCACGCTGCCCGGCGGAGAGGCGCTGGAGCCTTTGCTTACCCGACTTCAGGAGTTAAGTCAGGAACAGTCGCGACAGGCGAATCTGCCCTACTATCAGTGGCCGGAAAAACTTCAGCAGTCACACCAGTTTGACGATGTTATCTGCCAGGCTATGGAAGGCATTGAGTGTTCTCAGCCGTAATAAACGTGAATGTCCCTTCGCGCAATATCTCATCAGGTATTGCGCGTTAATTCAGCGCCGCTGATTTAAACTCCGTTCGTAACGCCTCAGGGTGTATGTCATAAAAGTGTCATATTTCGTACATTTTACTGTCACCAAACTGTCCTATTTTGCCTCCAGCAGCAAACATTAATCAGATAAACACAGCACTGGCCTGACTTTTAATCCCGTGGAGGGAACATGACACTGATGCACAAAACCCTGGCTCAATTCGTCGCCGTAACCCTGTCTCTGAGCGCGGTTTCTGCCATGGCAGCCACCAACCTGACCGGCGCTGGCGGTACTTTCCCGGCTCCGGTTTATAACAAGTGGGCTGCGGAGTACAACACCGCAACAGGTACTCAGGTTAACTATCAGGGGATCGGTTCCTCCGGCGGCGTTAAGCAGATCATTGCTAAAACCGTAGATTTCGGTGCGTCTGATGCGCCGATGAAAGACGAAGACCTTGATAAAAATGGTCTGTTCCAGTTTCCGACAGTTATTGGCGGCGTGGTACTGGCGGTTAATATTCCTGGTATCAAATCTGGCCAGCTGATCCTTGACGGCAAAACTGTTGGCGACATCTACCTGGGCAACATCAAAAAGTGGAACGACGCGGCGATCACCAAGCTGAACCCGGGCGTGAAACTGCCGGACTCTGACATCAACGTGGTTCGCCGCGCTGACGGTTCCGGTACCTCTTTCGTGTTCACCAGCTACCTGTCTAAAGTGAACAGCGACTGGAACAGCAAAATCGGTAAAGGCAGCACCGTTAACTGGCCGGTAGGTCTGGGCGGTAAAGGCAACGACGGCGTAGCTGCATTCGTACAGCGTCTGCCGGGTTCAATCGGTTACGTAGAATACGCTTACGCCAAGCAAAACAGCCTGGCGTACACCAAGCTGGTGGATGCGGATGGTAAAGCAATCGAGCCAGGCGAGAAGAGCTTTAGCGATGCTGCTAAAGGCGCAGACTGGAGCAAATCGTTCGCTCAGGATCTGACCTTCCAGAAAGGCGACAACGCGTGGCCAATCACCTCTACCACCTTTATCCTGGTGCACAAAGAGCAGGCTAACGCTGAGAAAGGCGCAGCCGTACTGAAGTTCTTCGACTGGGCTTACAAAAACGGCAGCAAAACCACCGCTGGCCTGGACTACGCTTCACTGCCTGAGTCAGTGGTCACGCAGATCCGCGCAGCATGGAAAGCGAACGTGAAAGACAGCTCCGGTAAAGCTCTGTACTAAGCTTCGGCTGACTATCCCAGGGGTCAGGTTCGCCTGACCCGATACTTATCCGCAGTATCAAAATCGAGAAGACTATGGCTGCAACCAAGCCGACATTCAAAGCCCCCGGCAAACAGGGTGACATTATTTTCGGTGCGCTGGTAAAACTGTCCGCGCTGATTGTTCTGCTCCTCCTCGGTGGCATTATTGTTTCCCTGATATTTTCCTCCTGGCCCAGCATCCATAAATTTGGTTTCTCCTTCCTGTGGACCAAAGAGTGGGATGCGCCTAACGAACAATTCGGTGCGCTGGTTCCGATTTACGGCACCATCGTCACCTCTGTTATTGCCCTGATCATTGCTGTTCCGGTGAGCTTTGGTATTGCACTGTTCTTGACCGAGCTGGCTCCAAACTGGCTGCGCCGCCCTCTTGGCGTGGCAATTGAACTCCTGGCGGCAATCCCAAGTATCGTTTACGGCATGTGGGGCCTGTTTATTTTCGCGCCGCTGTTCGCGAAATACTTCCAGCAGCCGGTCGGTGATGTTCTGTCCAACATCCCGATTGTGGGTGCGCTGTTCTCCGGCCCGGCATTCGGTATCGGTATCCTGGCGGCGGGTATCATCCTGGCGATCATGATCATTCCGTATATCGCCTCGGTGATGCGCGACGTCTTCGAGCAGACGCCGGTGATGATGAAAGAGTCCGCCTACGGCATCGGTTGTACCACCTGGGAAGTCATCTGGCGCGTCGTCCTGCCGTTCACCAAAAATGGCGTGATCGGCGGCGTGATGCTGGGTCTGGGGCGTGCGCTGGGCGAAACGATGGCGGTGACCTTTATTATCGGTAACACCTACCAGCTCGACAGCGCCTCGCTGTTTATGCCGGGCAACAGTATTACCTCGGCACTGGCTAACGAATTTGCTGAAGCCGAGTCCGGCGTGCATACCGCTGCGCTGATGGAGCTGGGGCTGATTCTGTTTGTGATTACCTTCATCGTACTGGCCTGTTCCAAGATGATGATTATGCGTCTGGCGAAAAGTGAAGGAGCGCGCTCATGACCACGATGGAAATGCAGGCTCGCGCTGAGCTGGAAGCGTCGCGCCGTAAAATGCAGTCCTGGCGTCGGACCAAGAACCGTATCGCCCTTACCCTGTCGCTGCTGACCATGGCATTTGGCCTGTTCTGGCTGGTGTGGATCCTGTTCGCCACAGTGACACGCGGCATCGACGGCATGTCTCTGTCGCTGTTTACCGAAAACACCCCTCCGCCAAACACGGCGGGTGGCGGCCTGGCTAACGCCCTGGCGGGCAGCGGCCTGTTGATTTTCTGGTCAACCGCGTTCGGCACACCGTTGGGCATTATGGCGGGGATTTATCTGGCCGAGTACGGCCGTAAGTCCTGGCTGGCTGAAATTATCCGCTTTATTAACGATATCCTGCTCTCAGCACCGTCGATTGTGGTGGGCCTGTTCGTCTACACCATCGTGGTGGCGCAGATGCAGCACTTCTCCGGCTGGGCCGGTGTGGTTGCGCTGGCGCTGTTGCAGATCCCTATCGTTATCCGTACAACGGAAAACATGCTCAAGCTGGTTCCTGACAGCCTGCGTGAAGCGTCCTACGCGCTGGGTACGCCAAAGTGGAAGATGATTTCGGCGATTACGCTTAAAGCGTCAATCTCCGGCATCCTGACCGGCGTGCTACTGGCGATTGCCCGTATTGCCGGGGAAACCGCCCCGCTGCTGTTTACATCACTGTCGAACCAGTTCTGGAGTACCGACATGATGCAGCCGCTGGCGAACCTGCCGGTGACCATCTTTAAGTTCGCTATGAGTCCGTTTGCCGAATGGCAAAGCCTGGCCTGGGCGGGTGTGTTGATTATTACGCTGTGCGTACTGTTACTTAACATCCTGGCACGCGTAGTTTTCGCCAAGAGTAAACATTAATTAAGCAGCGCGGCTGCGGCGGCGCGGACTAAGTGAGAGCAAAATGATTAATACTTCCGCTAAGATGATTCAGGTTCGCGATTTGAACTTCTATTACGGAAAATTCCACGCGCTGAAGAACATCAACCTGGATATTGCGAAAAACCAGGTTACCGCGTTTATCGGTCCGTCCGGCTGTGGTAAATCCACCCTGCTGCGTACCTTTAACAAGATGTTTTCTCTTTACCCGGAGCAGCGTGCGGAAGGCGAAATCCTGCTGGATGGCGACAACATTCTGAATGCCAGCCAGGATATCGCCCTGCTGCGTGCCCGTGTTGGGATGGTGTTCCAGAAGCCAACGCCGTTCCCGATGTCCATCTATGACAACATCGCCTTCGGCGTGCGCCTGTTCGAAAAGCTGTCGCGTGCCGATATGGATGAGCGCGTGCAGTGGGCACTGACCAAAGCCGCGCTGTGGACGGAAACCAAAGACAAGCTGCATCAGAGCGGTTACAGTCTGTCCGGCGGCCAGCAGCAGCGCCTGTGTATCGCGCGCGGCATCGCGATTCGCCCGGAAGTCCTGCTGCTTGATGAGCCTTGCTCAGCGCTGGACCCGATCTCAACCGGCCGCGTTGAAGAGCTGATTACCGAGCTGAAACAGGACTACACCGTGGTGATCGTGACCCACAACATGCAGCAGGCCGCACGCTGCTCCGATCACACTGCGTTTATGTACCTGGGTGAACTGATTGAATTCAGCGATACCGATACGCTGTTTACCAAGCCGGCCCAGAAGCAAACAGAAGATTACATTACCGGCCGCTACGGCTGAAAACAGGCAGTTACCCTTGCCAATTTGCGGTGGCGGACGGTCCGCCCCCAAACTGACTGCGTTCTTAACGCCTGTTTTAAACAGGTCTGGAGTTTGAGATGGAAAGCTTAAATCTGAACAAACACATCTCCGGCCAGTTCAACGCCGAGCTGGAGCATATTCGTACCCAGGTGATGACCATGGGAGGAATGGTGGAGCAGCAGCTGACTGACGCCATTACCGCCATGCATAACCAGGATGGCGAGCTGGCCAACAAAGTGATTGAAGGCGATCACAAGGTCAACATGATGGAAGTGGCGATCGATGAAGCCTGCGTGCGTATCATCGCCAAACGTCAGCCGACCGCCAGCGACCTGCGCCTGGTCATGGCGATCATCAAAACCATCTCCGAGCTGGAACGCATCGGTGACGTGGCGGAGAAGATCAGCCGTACCGCGCTGGAGAAATTTACCCAGCAGCAGCAGCCGCTGCTGGTGAGCCTGGAATCACTGGGCCACCACACCATTGAGATGCTGCACGACGTGCTGGATGCCTTTGCGCGTATGGATCTGAATGCGGCAATTGAAATTTATCGCGAAGATAAGAAGGTTGACCAGGAATATGAGGGCATCGTGCGCCAGCTGATGACCTATATGATGGAAGACCCACGCACCATCCCAAGCGTGCTGACCGCACTGTTCTGCGCGCGCGCCATCGAGCGTATCGGTGACCGCTGCCAGAATATCTGCGAAATCATCTTCTACTTCGTGAAGGGCCAGGATTTCCGCCACGTCGGCGGCGACCAGCTGGATAAACTGCTGGCCGGTGACGACAGCGGCAGCAATCCTGCCTGATAATCAGCGGGGCCGCCAATCGCGGCCTCGCTTTTCCTCTGCTCGCATCTTCATACTGCCGATCTGGTTTTTTTCCGCTGCCGACATTCTCCCCGGCTGTTCTTTTTTTGTTCTACACCTTGTCTGCGACGGCCTCACTGAAGTTTCATTTCTCCGCCAAAGCGTAACCGACGACAACGCTTTTGCCCCACCCGCTGCCCGGCAGATGCAACCGGATTTATTTCAGGTATATACTTGGCGCACAATTTGAACGATATGGCTTTGAAATAATGTCTTCTTCTCCTTCTGCTAAACGTGGCGTGACGCCGGGTAAAGCGATGGTTGCCGCGGTCAGCGGCTATGCAATGGATGGTTTTGACCTGCTGATCCTCGGCTTTATGCTGCCGGCGATCAGCGCCTCGCTGGTGCTTAACGCGTCTCAGGCGGGGTCTCTGGTGACCTGGACGCTAATCGGTGCGGTGATCGGTGGAATTGTCTTTGGTCACCTCAGTGACCGGCTGGGTCGTATACGCGTACTGACCTTCACCATTCTGATGTTCTCGGTGTTTACCGGACTTTGCGCCGTGGCGCAGGGTTACTGGGATCTGCTGGCGTATCGCACCCTGGCCGGTATGGGGCTGGGCGGTGAGTTCGGCATCGGTATGGCGCTGATCGCCGAGGCCTGGCCCGCCAACAAACGTAACCGCGCCTCGGCGTGGGTGGGTATGGGCTGGCAGCTCGGCGTACTGCTGGCGGCGTTTATCACCCCATTCCTGCTGGACATTATCGGCTGGCGCGGCATGTTCCTTGTCGGCTTGCTGCCTGCGCTGGCCTCATTTGCCATCCGTCGCGGCATGGGCGAACCGGAAGCCTTTACGAAGCATGTGGACGTAAACCAGGGGCTGTCGTTCCCGGCGCGCATCCGGCTGCTGTTTGCCGACAGAGCCACTTCGAAAGCCAGTATCGGTATTTTTATCCTCTGTTCGGTGCAAAACTTCGGCTACTACGGGCTGATGATCTGGATGCCGAGCTACCTCTCCTCCAGCTTCGGCTTCTCGCTGACCAAATCTGGCCTGTGGACGGCGGTGACCGTGGTGGGCATGACCTTCGGCATCTGGCTGTTTGGCCTGCTGGCGGATCGCTTCGCGCGCTGGAAAATTTTCCTGATTTATCAGGTTGGCGCAGTGGTGATGGTGGTGGTTTATGCCCAGCTGCGCGATCCGACGGTGATGCTGTTTACCGGCGCGCTGATGGGGATGTTCGTCAACGGTATGATTGGCGGCTACGGCGCGCTGATCTCTGACACCTATCCGGTGAAGGTGCGTGCAACCGCGCAGAACGTCCTGTTCAATCTGGGCCGTGGCGTCGGCGGCTTTGGTCCGCTGGTAATCGGCCTGCTGGTGGGCCAGTGGTCGTTTACCGCCGCGATTACTCTGCTGGCGCTGATCTACCTGCTGGATATCTTCGCCACCCTGTTCCTGCTGCCGAAAAAGCAGGGCAGCGAGGATGTGCTGGGAGCGATTGGCTGATACTGGCCTGGCCCGGATGCGATGACCGTCCGGGCCGAGCGGGTCTGTCGCGTAGAGATCCGCGTTTCACACGGCTGCAGCAGTTCCCCGCTCAGATTGCAGACTCTCACTCCCTTGCTGTTCCGTTAGCGTACGTATTTACATGATGCATAACGTTTCCCTTCAGATTTAATGGGCTGCCGACGATGCGACCAGCCGCTGAAAGGCGCGGCCCTGGCTGTCGAACAGGTAGCAGCACTCTACCGGCAGGCCAACGCCAACGGTATCTCCCACCCGGATCGTTGAGCGTTCGGGATTGCGCACGACCCAGGGTTCACTGACGTTGCCGTTATCCAGATAAAGGTAGGTTTCGTTGCCCATATGCTCAACAAACATCACTTCGCCCTGATATTCACACTGCGCCAGGTTGCCACCGCGGATATGTTCCGGGCGAATACCGATATTGACGCTTTGCCCCTCGGCTTCGGGCGGCGTCGCGATGGGCAGCACCAGTGATTTACCGTTATCCAGCTCCACCACGCTCTGCTGTTCTCCGGCGCGGCGCAGAACCGCCGGGATCAGATTCATT
The DNA here is from genome assembly GCF_016624545.1 of Erwinia sp. S38. Lineage (NCBI taxonomy): Bacteria > Pseudomonadati > Pseudomonadota > Gammaproteobacteria > Enterobacterales > Erwiniaceae > Erwinia > Erwinia sp. S38. The sequence continues at coordinate 41,372 of NZ_JACVTS010000009.1, forward strand.
TTCGGTGAGCCAATAAACTGGGCGACAAATTCGTTGGCCGGATGGTCGTACAGCTCCAGCGGCGTGCCAACCTGTTCAATATTTCCCTTATTCAGCACGACGATGCGGTCGGCCAGGGTCATGGCTTCCACCTGATCGTGGGTGACATAAATAATCGTCGAGCCAAGCCGCTTGTGCAGCGAGGCGACCTCCATCCGCATCTGCACGCGCAGTGAGGCATCGAGGTTAGAGAGCGGTTCATCGAACAAAAACAGCCGGGGTTCGCGCACAATCGCCCGGCCAATCGCCACGCGCTGGCGCTGACCGCCGGAGAGATCCTTCGGTCGCCGCTCCAGCAGCGGTTCCAGCTGCAGGATTCCGGCGGTTTCATGCACTCTGCGCGCGATGTCATCCGCCGGATGGCCCGCCAGCTCCAGCGCGAAGGCCATATTCTTGTACACGCTCATATGCGGATAGAGCGCATAGGATTGGAAGACCATGCCGATGCCGCGTTCTGAAGGGCTGTCGTCGTTCACGTAGCTACCGTCGATGTACATGCCGCCGCCGCTGATCTCCTCCAGGCCAGCGATCATGCGCAGCAGCGTGGACTTGCCGCAGCCGGAAGGCCCGACCACCACCATGAACTCGCCGCTGTTAATCTGAAGATCCAGTGACTTAATGACTTCCGCTTTGTTGCCGTAGCGTTTTTGCAGGTTTTTCAGCGTTAATTGCGCCATATTCTCTCCACTCAGCATTTGCGATGGCTAGACGGAGCGCCGCGGCGCCCCGTCCAGGGCTTATTTCAGGTAATCAAGCCACGGGCTTTGACGCGATATCATCACGTTCACCAGTTCAGGAATGGCGCGGCACTTGTCGTTAACCGAATCCACCAGCAGCGCCTGAATCACCAGATCGCGCGAGCCGTTAAGAATTGCCTCTGCGGTCAGATCGTGGATACCAATCTGGTTGCACAGCAGCCCGGCGATGCCGGACGGAACCTCAACCGGAATGCCATGGATGCCTTTACGATCGATAATCGCCGGGACTTCCACCGCGATAAATTCCGGCAGCTGTTTGATAAAGCCACGGTTGGGAATATTGACCGCGGCCTCTTCGTAACCGGAATCGTTGATAATCCCCTCCATGATTGCCACCACCCGCTCTTTCATCTTTAGTTCGATCGATGGCTGAACGTGGCCGAGGTAGTTACGGTAGAAGGTATAGAAGTCGAGGATACCCCGATGATCGCTGACCTCGCTGGCCCAGCGAATGTACTCGCCGAAGTGGCTGTCGCTGGTGATCGGCAGATAATTAAACTTCTGCAAAATTTCCTTAAACAGCGTGCGGTCCGCCCACTCCCAGGCGCTGTCCCGGCCGCCCAGCGCGGCGCGTTCGGTAGCGCCTTCCGTTTCCAGCACTTTTCCGTGGATGCGGGTGTAGGCCAGGATATCGCTGTAGCCCGGCAGGCGGGAGAAATAATCCGGCGCTTTCGCACGAACATCGGCATAGGCATCCTCGCCGCTGTCCTTGTAGCGCGCTTCCAGCAGCACGCTGAAGTGGTTAAGCCCCCCCGCTCGCAGGCTGAGATTATCAAAGGATGTTCCTAACATTTCCGGCAGATAGCGCTCCAGCGAGGCGATTTCGTGGCACATGCCGACAAAGTTCAGCTCCGGGAAGCGGCGATTTACGGTGGTACAAATGCGGCTCATCGGGTTGGAGTAGTTAAATACCCAGGCCTGCGGGCAGATATCGGCAATATCGGCGCAGATATCCAGAATCGGCGGGATGATGCGCAGCGAGTGGAACAGGCCGCCGGGGCCGCCGTTTTCGCCGTACACCTGCTGAATGCCGTACTGCTGCGGGATCTGCCAGTCGAGATCCCACAGCGCGAAGCGATCGCCCACTTCAATAGAGATAATCACAAACTCCGCGCCGCGCAGGGCTTCCCGGCGGTCGGTGGTGGCGCTGATGATAAAGGGCAGATCTTCATGGGCAATAAAATCACGTGCGGTTTTTTCCGTCACCGCCAGCGCGGCAGGATTGATATCGAGCAGCACGATCTCGCTGCCGTACAGCGTGGTACTCTGGAAAATATCCCCGAGCGTGCCGTAGCCGAACTGTGCACTGCCCGCACCCACTAAAACGATTTTTGTAGCCATTTGCTTATCTCCTTGAGGTAAATCGACATTAGCCTTTAACTGCGCCGTTAGTTAATCCGCTGACGATGCGGCGCTGGAACAGCAGCACCAGTCCGACGATCGGCAGCGTGACGATGACCGAGGCCGCCATGATGGTGCCCCACGGAAGTTCATATTGAGAGGCACCCTGTAGCATGCCGATAGCGACGGGCACGGTGCGTTTGCCGCTGGAAATTACGAAGGTCAGCGCGAACATGAACTCATTCCATGCGCCGATAAACGCCAGCAGCCCGGTGGTAACCAGCGACGGCCCCATAATGGGGGCGAAAACGCGGGTGATAATGGTCCAGGTACTGGCACCGTCGACGATTGCCGCCTCTTCCAGCTCCACCGGGATAGCGCGCATAAAGGTGGTCAGCACCCAGACGGTAAACGGCAGCGAGAAGGTGGTGTAAGAGAGCACCAGCGCGCCCAGTGAGTCGTACAGGCCCATAAAGCGCACCAGCTCGAACATGCCGGAAAGCACTGCCACCTGCGGAAACATCGAAACGCAGAGGATGGTAAACAGCAGGTATTTGCGGCCGCGAAAGCGGATGCGCGCCAGCGCAAACGCGGCGGTGATGGAAACCAGCAGGCACAGGCCTACCGTCAGGGTCGCCACCGTTATCGAGTTCAGCAGGCTGCGGGCAATGCCGCTTTCCATCAGTGCATTCAGGTAGTTGCCCCAGTTCAGCCCGTCCGGCAGATAGCTGACGCGAAACAGGTCTTTCCCCTCGCGCAGCGAGGTGACAATGGCGTAATAAAACGGGAACAGGCAGAGAATACTGGCCAGCGCCGCGCCGGAAAAAATCAGCGCCTTATGGCCCATTCGCTGCTGGTGACGGCTCAGTTTCATTTGTCTTCTCCGTTATTGAAGCGGCCCGCCGCCAGGAAGCAGGCGGCGATACCCGCGACCATCATGAACACCAGTACCGAGGCGGCAGAGCCGGAACCCATCTGCTGATAGCTGACCATCAGATCGCGGGCATAGCCGGAGACCGATACCGTGGCTTCGCTGTTGGAGGTCAGGACGTAAATCAGGTCAAACACCCGCAGCGCATCCATCACGCGGAAAATCAGCGCAACGATCATCGCGGGCATAATCAGCGGCAGCGTAATGCGGCGGAAACGCTGCCAGGCGTTGGCCCCGTCAACCCGGGCGGCTTCATACAGATCGCCGGGGATCAGCTGCAGCGCGGCCAGCAGCATCAGCGCCATAAACGGCGTGGTTTTCCATACGTCGGCGATAATCACCGCCCACATCGACAGATTCGGTTCTGCCACCCAGGCCAGCGGCGTACTGATAACGCCCAGTTTCAGCAGCAGGTCGTTCACCACGCCGTACTGATCGTGGAACATCCAGCCCCACATCTTGGCGGAGACGATCGTCGGGATAGCCCAGGGAACCAGAATGGCGGTGCGCACCAGGCCCTGACCGCGAAACTTCTGGTTCATCAGCAGCGCCAGCAACATGCCGAACACCAGCTCCAGCGATACCGAAATCAGGCTGAAGCGCAGCGTATTGCCCACCGCCAGCCACCACTGCGGATCGGCCAGGATGCCGAAGCGATGGCCGCCGTCGGCGAAGTCGAGGTAGTTAGCGAAGCCGACGAAACGATAATCGTCCGGCGTATCCAGCATGGCATCGGTGAAGCTGTAGAACAGGGTGCGTAACAGCGGCCATCCTGCCACTGTCGCCAGCAGCAGCATAGCGGGTGCCACCAGCAGCCAGGCCACGCGGCTGCGACGCTGTTGATGATTCAGTTTGCTGCGTTTCGCCGAGGTTACCGCGTGCGGCTCCGGCGTTGCCGTCAGGGATAAGGAACGCGTTTCATCTTTCATCGTGCAGGCTCCGGTAGGTTTACAGGGCGATATCAGCGCCACTCTCTGGCTTTGATTCTTTCCAGGCGCTGCTGCAGACCAGCGACTGCCGTTGCGCCATCGCTGCTGCCGCGAAGCACATTAAAGGTGGCGTTGTAGATCGCCCGGGAAACCTGGGCGTACTGGCGTTTGGTCTGGGTGGCCGGGCGCGGAATGGCCCTGGCGATTATCTCCTTAAAGCTGGCCAGATAGGGCACCTGGGCCAGCACCTGCGGATCGTCATACAGTGCGATGCGCGACGGCGGCCAGCCCATCAGCGTCAGCCCTTCGCGCTGCGATTTGGCATCGCTGACGATTTTCAGCAGTTCGAAGGCGGCATCGGGGTTTTTGGTGTAGGCGCTGATCGCCCACTGCCAGCCGCCAAGTGTACTGAGTGAACGACCTTCATCGCCTGCGGGCAGCGGCATCAGGCCCACTTTGCCCTTGATTGCGCTGCTGCTGTCCTGGGTCAGAACCCAGGCGTACAGCCAGTTGCGCATAAACAGCGCATCGCCGTTCTGGAATACCGCGCGTGACTCCTCTTCCATGTAGCCCAGCGCGCCGCGCGGCACGATGTTGCCGATCCAGCCCGCGGCTTTATCGAGCGCCTGCGCCGCCTGCGGGTTATTGATGGTGATCGCGCCGTCCTGGGTAATGAAGTCGCCACCGCTCTGCGAAGCCACCCACTCCAGCGCGTTGCAGGTCAGCCCCTCGTAGGATTTGCCCTGAAACACCAGGCCCCAAAAGTTTTTATGCCCGGCCTCGCGTTCCTGCTGCTGAATGCGCGTGCTGATGCGGGCCATCTCATCCCAGGTTTTTGGCGGCTGTTCGCCGTAGCGCTCAAGCAGGTCTTTGCGGTAATAGAGCGCGCCGGTATCCAGAAAAGCGGGTACGGCTTTGACCCGACCGTTAACCACGTTGTTTTGCCAGGCGGAGGGGAAGAAATCGTCGCGCATCGAGCCGACGCGATCGGTGAGATCCAGCAGGTGCTTGTTCAGTACGCCGATCCACACGGTATCCGCCTGAAACAGGTCGATGGCGCTGCTGTCTTTCGCCGCAAACAGCTGTTGAAACAGCGACAGCTTTTCATCCGAGGCGCGGGGGAGATCGATAAATTCCAGCGTATGGCCGGTTTGCGCTTCAAAGCGCTGCTTGATGTCATTACAGAACTGGCGGCCTTCCCTGCTGGGTGGGCACTCCATACGCAGGGTATCGGCCAGGGTGGGAGCGGATAGCAGCGCCGCCGCGCAGACAAGCAGGCTCGGAATCACTTTTCTCATGACGTCCTCTCAGTTAGCGGCCGGGTGCCGTTACCGGACAAGCTAGCGAAAGCGGATCATTGAAGGAAATCGATTTAATTGGCTATGCTATAGAAAATATCTATGTCACTTGCGGAAAATATGATCGTGGACAAAATTTTACGTCAGTTTATCGAAGTCGCGATGTTGGGAAATGTGAGCCATGCGGCAAACAAACTTTGCCTGAGTCAGCCCACGCTGACCCATAACATGAAGAAACTGGAAGAGAATTTAGGCGTGCAGCTGCTGGAGCGCACCTCAACCGGGGTGAATACCACGGAATTTGGTGAGCTGCTGCTGGAGCAGGCCCAGATGATGCAGCGCATCTACGATAACACCCTGATTAAGCTGGCTTCGATAAAAGCCCGACAGGGGCAGAGCCTGCGGATGGGGGCGGGACATGCCTGGTGGTATATGTTCGTTCGCGACAGCTTTAACGCCTATCGCACCCTGCATCCCACGGTCAATATTCATATCGATCTCGGCAATCACCTGCGCCTGATGGATCTGCTGCTGGGGGGCGATATCGATCTGTTTATCGGCCATGAAATCAAAGGATTGAATCCGAAGGCGGGCATCAGTTTTCTGCCGCTGTTCAGCACGCGCGATAGCATGTTTGTCCGCGGCGGGCATCCGCTGCTGGGCAGGCCGGTGGAGGAGTACGAGCTGCTGGGATACCCCTATGTGGAGCTGACGCCGGACGAGAGCCGCTACCAGCATATGATGGATGATATGCAGCACAAAAGGCAGGCGCGTAATCGTCTGCACCTGGCCGAACGGGTGATCTGGTCTACCAGCTCAATGATGTCGGCGGTGGATATGATTAACGACTCTGACGCAATGATGCTGAACTACCCTTCCTGCATGGCGGGGTATTTTGCCCGGTATGGTCTTGAGCCTTTGCAGCTGGCAGAAGAAAGCCAGCCGTGTACGGTCGGCATCTATTTGATGCGGGAAAAGGCCGATGCGCCCCATGTGGTGCAAATGCAGGAGCTGTTACATCAGTTCCTTGAACCGGTTCGCCATCTGGTGTCGTAGCTACTTTTCACCGACCAGCTCGATCAGCGCCTGATACAGCGGCCGCGCCTGGCCCGGCCCCATCACCAGCTGGAACTCAGTAAGCTGCGGGGCAAGGGTGACCTCCAGCAGCGCTCTGACCGGGGGCTGCTGCTCAATCAGCTGCCGGTCAATTTGGGTGTTATCGTGCAGTTTTAACCGAACGCGGCTGGCGCAGTAGCGCAGTGCGGCGACGTTATCCGCGCCGCCGAGTGCCGCAAGTACGGCGGTAGCAAGTCGTTGGTTTTCCATATTCTCTCCTGGCCGATGCCTTTGCTGTAGCAGCATAGGGTCAGGGAGGGGATGAAGTGAAATTGATTTATTCCGGCCGGATATAGACAGTTTCTATATCCGGCGCTGGCCCGGCCGCTAGCGCGTCAGCTGCCAGCCTTTTTCACGCCACAGGGCGGGAAGCTGCGCCATATCGGTAAATACGGTGACCAGCGGATGGTCGATAGCGGGATTGTGCGCGTCCGCGCAGTAGTAAAATACCGGAATACCGGCGGCGATCCCGGCATTTGCCCCGGCTTCGGAGTCATCCACCAGGATGCAATGCTCAATCGGGATGCCCATCTGCTGCGCGGCGTGGTGCATCAGCTCCGGCTCGGGCTTCCAGTGCTGGATATCGTAGCCGCTGTAGAGGCGATCGCTGAAAAACGGCAGCAGCCCGGTCAGGCCCAGCGAGTGCTGCATTTTCGGTACCGTACCGTTGGATACGACACACATTGGCACCTGAATGCTTTCGACCAGCGCTTTAGCGCCGGGGATCGCCTTCAGTTCCCGATCGAACAGTCTTGCTACTTCGGCGCGATAGGCCGGTTCAAGCACCTCAACCGGGGTGGTCAGGCCATGCTGTTCGCAGACATCGGCCACGATGTCATACAGTTTTACGCCTTTATATTTCTCGAACATCTCCTGCAGCGAAAGCGTAACGCCAAACTGCGCAAAGGTATTCACATAGCCCTGGGTACAGAGCACTTCGCTGTCTACCAGCGTTCCATCACAATCAAAAAATACACACTCCACTGACATCTGTGCGTCCTTCAGGTCGGTTAGGCTTTCTTTTCTACTTTACGCGACTGTAGCAGGATTGCGACTGCAAATGTCAATTACGGTTAATGGTAGTGATACGACGGCGAAAACAGCGCAATCGGTTGCGAAAAAACCGGTTACCCCCCATCCAAAACGCATCATTATGGGGTAGGATAGCCGTCGACATTTTTCTCCGTTTCTGGAAACACATAATGACTAATCCCGGTTTGTTACAACGGATTTTTAAATTGCAGGAGCATGGCACCACAGCACGCACTGAGGTGATTGCCGGCTTCACCACGTTTCTGACGATGGTGTACATCGTTTTTGTTAACCCGCAGATTCTCGGCGTGGCCGGCATGGATACGCAGGCGGTGTTTGTCACCACCTGCCTGATCGCCGCAGCCGGTAGCATCCTGATGGGGCTGGTGGCTAATCTGCCGGTTGCGCTGGCACCGGCAATGGGCCTGAACGCCTTCTTTGCCTTCGTGGTGGTGGGTGCGATGGGCATCTCCTGGCAGGTCGGTATGGGTGCGATCTTCTGGGGCGCGACCGGCCTGCTGCTGCTGACCATTTTCCGCGTGCGCTACTGGATGATCTCGAATATCCCGGTCAGCCTGCGTGTGGGCATCACCGCCGGTATCGGGCTGTTTATCGCGATGATGGGCCTGAAAAATGCCGGGATCATCGTGCCTAACGAAGCCACGCTGGTCAGCGTCGGCAATCTGACCTCGCACAGTGTGCTGCTGGGTGCGCTGGGCTTCTTTATCATCGCGATTCTGGCATCCCGCAATATTCACGCGGCGGTACTGGTGTCCATCGTGGTGACCACCGGGATTGGCCTGGCGATTGGTGATGTGAAATACACCGATATTTTCTCTGCGCCGCCGCCGGTTACGTCGGTGCTGGGCCAGGTGGATCTCGCTGGCTCACTGAATATCGGTATGGCCGGGATTATCTTCTCCTTTATGCTGGTCAACCTGTTTGACTCCTCCGGCACGCTGATCGGCGTTACCGATAAGGCCGGTCTGACCGATGAAAAAGGCACATTCCCACGCATGAAGCAGGCGCTGTACGTTGACAGCATCAGCTCGGTAGCCGGTTCATTTATCGGTACTTCCTCCGTGACTGCCTACATCGAAAGCTCTTCCGGCGTGTCCGTCGGCGGGCGCACGGGGCTGATGGCGGTCGTCACCGGAATTCTGTTCCTGCTGGTGATGTTCCTGTCTCCGCTGGCCGGCATGGTGCCCGCCTATGCGGCAGCCGGTGCGCTGATTTACGTTGGCGTACTGATGACGTCCAGCCTTGCACGCGTGAAGTGGGACGATCTGACCGAAGCCGTCCCGGCCTTTGTCACCGCCGCGATGATGCCGTTCAGCTTCTCGATTACCGAAGGGATCGCGCTGGGCTTTATCTCTTACTGCGTGATGAAGCTGGGAACCGGCCGCTGGCGTGAAATCAGCCCGTGCGTGGTCGTGGTGGCGCTGCTGTTCGTGCTGAAGATTGTCTTCGTAGACGCACATTAAGCGCTCTGCAACAGCAGGGTGGCCTTGTGCCACCCTGCTATCAGGAATAGTAGTGCTGCTTCTCGGCGGGCAGACTGGTTAAACGCAGTGCCCGTGGCCCCATATTTAACGAATAGACGTTAATACTCTGCAGTGAATTCCACCCTTCAGTATCGTCATACTCCCACAGCTGTAGCCGATCGGTTCCCGGAGAGAGCGCGCAGGACCAGACCATCAGCGCTTCCACATCACAGATAGCCTGAATATCGGCCAGCGTTGAAGAACGCAGCCTTCCCGAAGCGGGATGCAGGCGCAGGGCATCAAAACCACCGTTACCTTCTCCGGTCATCTTCAGAATACTTTGGCGTAGAGTCCAAATCTGGGTACAGGCTTCAGACGGATCGTTCTGGGCGTTAATCCAGGCTTTTTCACCGGATGAAAAAGAGTGCAGGTACTGCTCTAAAGTCTGGCGGCTGTGCGCGCGAACAATTTCCATATCCAGACCGGCGCGGCAGCCCTCTTCCGCCAGCAGAACACCCACCACATTACCGGCATAGGAGATGCTGAAATCAGGAAGGTCGGGATCGGAAAAACAAGGGCGCCCGCCCTCAGCAAGGCGGATATCAGGGAGCTGGGGGATGCCGTAGACCCGCAGCATCAGTTCCGCCAGCAGCGTTCTGGCCGCGAGGTAGCGGCGTCGACGTCTCTCCGCCAGACTGGCTGAATGCTCTACCAGCTGCAGCGGAAGTCGGTGAACCTGTGCTTTCGTCTGGACAAGTGTCCATCGTGCAAAATGACTTGCCATCTGTCACTCCATGAAAATGGTCGGGTAATCATCAACTCTATTGTAAGAATAATCCTACGAATTTTCACCCGCGATTCCCTTAACGGGGCGAAATTCGGATTAATATTATTTCTCCTGGGGTTAAACCGAGAAGATCAATACGTAATAGGAAAACAGCCAGATAATCATCGCTTTTAATGCCATTTTCACAGCATAAACACCACAAACCCGCTAAATCTTGATCATTCCCCGCTATATCCTTCCGTTGAACACCTGCTGCTGCATTTGCAGCATCTAAACAACATTTATGCTGCAAATGCAGCATTTTCTCTCAGGGTTTTTAAGTCTAATTAACTGAATTAAAAGGAAAATAACCATTTCCAACTTTGGCACGCATTCTGCTTACGTTCTTATAACTTAAAGGTTGGTTTGTATATTTATAAATTGCAAATAGTTATATGAGAAAGCGGCAAAGCGATCGAAAGCGCTGCTGACCAGGAGAGAAATATGTCGTTATCAGAACTATCCCCGACCTCGCTGGCGGCACTGCGACAATCGCCGTTAGCGGGTTACTCAGCCGAAACGGCCAGAGCCAGAAAGCCGGGCGCATCGCTACAGCTTTCTGGTATTTCGCTCTCATTTGGCGGGGTTAAGGCCTTAAGTGACGTCTCGCTGCGGGCGGAACCTTCATCGTTAATGGCGATTATCGGCCCGAATGGCGCGGGGAAAAGCACCCTGCTGAATGTGATTTCCGGTATTTACCGGCCCGATCGCGGCGAGATCGGTCTTGATGAGCATCGTTTTCGTTCAATTCGCCCGGAAAAGCTCGCCAGTGCGGGCGTGTCTCGGACCTTCCAGAATCTTGCGCTGTTTAGCGGCCTTTCAGTGGTCGATAACATTTTGCAGGGGCTGGCACACCGTCGGGAAACATCTCTGCTGAGCGAGGTTTTCGGACTGCGGCGCGCACGGCATGAGAGTGCCAGTCAGCTTCAACAGGCGCAGGCGGTGATGAATTTTTTCGGTCTGGATGCGGTGGCATCGCGCCTGACGACCAGTTTGTCCTACGGCATGCAAAAACGCGTTGAGCTGGCGAGAGCGCTGGTTGCCCACCCTCGCCTGTTGCTGCTCGACGAACCGATGGCGGGAATGACGCTGGCGGATAAACAGCAGCTTAGCGAGCTTATTCGCGAGATACGCCGCCATTTCGGCACCACCATTTTGCTGATCGAGCACGATATTGCGGTGGTGATGAGCCTGTCCGATCGCGTTGTGGTACTGGAGTACGGGCGTAATATCGCGACGGGAACGCCGGATGAGATCCGGCAAAATCCGGCGGTGATTGCCGCCTATCTGGGTTCAGCGGCGGAAACTACCGCACCGGGAGCCCGAGGATGAATATTGACTGGCTGTTCCTGATTGAAGTTAGCGTCGGTGGCCTGCTGTCGGGGGTGATGTATTCACTGGTCGCGCTGGGGTTTGTGCTGGTCTACAAAAGCTCCGGCGTCTTCAACTTTGCCCAGGGTTCGATGCTGCTGTTCTCGGCACTCACCTTCGTTTGCCTGATCGAACGCGGCTGGACGGTATGGGCGGTGCTTCCCATTACCCTGGTGGCGATTTCGCTGCTCGGCATGCTGATTGAATTCTCCGTGCTGCGGCCGTTAGTGAATCAGCCGCCGATCGTGCTGTTCGTTGCCACGCTTGGCGTGTCGTACATCATCGAGGGTGCTGCACAGCTGTTGTGGGGAACGCAGGTTCACGCACTGGACCTGGGCATCGACGACACGCCGTTTGAAGTTGGCGGCGTGCTGATCAGCCAGTTCGATCTGTTTGCCGCCGGCGTTGCCGGGTTGATGGTACTGCTGCTGAGCCTGTTCTTTCGCTATACGCACACCGGACTGGCGTTCCGTGCGGTGGCGGATGACACCTTTGCCGGGCTGGCGGTAGGCCTGAATATTGGCCGCCTGTGGGCGGTGGTCTGGGCGGCGGCAGGGATTGTCGCGCTGGTTGCCGGGCTGCTGTGGGGGGCAAGGCTGGGCGTACAGTTCTCACTGTCTCTGGTGGTTCTGAAAGCGCTGCCGGTTCTGGTACTGGGCGGATTTGATTCGGTGGCCGGGGTGATCGTTGCCGGGCTGCTGGTTGGCCTGATCGAAAAGCTGGGATCGGTGTATCTCGGTCCGCTGCTGGGCGGCGGAATCGACAGCTGGATCGCCTACGCCGTAGCGCTGCTATTCCTGCTGATCCGTCCTGCGGGCCTGTTTGGCTCCCACCGCTTATCGAGGCTGTAACGATGTTGACTCTCTCACCGGACGTTCGTCGTACCCTGCCTCGCCTCAGTGCTGGCGGGATTATTCTACCCGCCGTGGCGTTTATTCTGCTGCCGCTGATCGGTAACGAATACCTGTTTGATGCGGTACTCACGCCGTTCCTCGCGCTGTCGCTGGCTGCGCTGGGGCTGAACGTGCTGGCAGGCTATACCGGGCAGATCTCCCTCGGCAGCGCCGCCTTTATGGCGGTGGGTGCCTACGCCGCGCTGAATCTGATTGGTCGCCTGGACCTGCCGCTGCCGTTGGTGTTACTGCTGGCAGGCGGTATCAGTGCACTGCTGGGACTGATCTTCGGCCTGCCGAGCCTGCGGCTCAGCAGTTTTTATCTGGCGATTTCTACCCTGGCGACGCAGTTCTTTGTCCAGTGGGCGCTGAACAACTTTAGCTGGTTTTCGATGAACAGCGCGTCCGGCGTGGTATCGGTGGCTCCGCTGCACCTGGGTGCGTGGATCATCGACAGCTCCGAGCGTCGCTATCTGTTTACCCTGACGGTGGTCAGTTTGTTGACCTGGCTGGTCTGGCGGCTGGTTAACAGCTCGGCCGGGCGCAACTTTATCGCCGTACGTGACAACCCGCTGGCGGCGAGAGCGATCGGTGTACCGGTGCTGCGAACCCGGATGATCGCCTTCGGCTTCTCCTCTTTTATTATCGGCATTGCCGGCGTGCTGTGGTCATTCACCTATCTGCGCAACGTCGAACCGGCGGGTTTCAATCTGGATCGCTCATTCCAGCTGCTGTTTATCATCATTATCGGGGGATTAGGCACGGTTCGCGGCGCGTTTCTTGGCGCGGCGCTGCTGACGCTGTTTCCGCTGCTGCTTTCCCGGCTTGGCGCATGGCTGTTTGGCCAGCAGGTGGATTCCGGCGTGCTGGAGCTGGTGCAGAACATCATTGTCGGCGTTTTGCTGATCGGGTTCCTGATTGCCGAACCAAAAGGGCTGGCGGCGCTGACGCAGCGGCTGGCGTCGTACTTCACCTCGCGGAGAACATCATGACTGACCGTAACGCGCTGCTTGAGGTAGCGCACCTCAGCGCCCGCTATCAGCGCCATATCGTGGCACTGGAGGATATTTCGCTCACCGTTGGCGAAGGGGAAATTGTGGCGCTGCTCGGGCGCAACGGCGTAGGGAAATCGACCACCCTGCAGGCGATCTCACACCTGCTGCCCGCGCGTCGCGGTGAGGTCAGCGCGGGCCGCGTGCTGTGGCGCGGCGCGGATATTACCGCCGAAGCCCCGCACCGGCTGGTGAAGCGCGGCATCGTCCCGGTACTGGAAGGGCGGCACTGCTTTGTGTCACTGACCCTGGAAGAAAACCTGATCGCCGGGGCGCTGGCACGTTCGGCCTCCCGGGCGGAGATACGCCAGGGACTGGAGGAGATCTATCAGATTTTTCCACGGCTGAAGGACAAACGACAGCTAGCCGCCGGGCTGGCTTCCGGCGGCGAACAGCAGATGGCGGCCATCGGCCGCGCGCTGATGGCGAAACCCCAGCTGCTGCTGCTGGACGAACCCTCAATGGGCCTGGCTCCGCTGATTGTTGAAGAGATTTTTGCGGTGCTGACCCGCCTTAACCAGCAGCAAAAGCTATCGATTCTGGTAGCGGAACAGAATTCCACGGTGGCCTTACGCCATGCCCATCGCGCTTATGTGCTGGATACCGGCAGCGTGGCGCTTTCCGGTGATGCGCAGGCACTAAGCCAGCAGGAAGACGTACAGAGAATTTATCTGGGATTTTCAGCATAACTTTTATACAGGAGAATACCGATGAGTACGCTTCAGACCGAAGACGCAGTAACCGCCTCTCAGCCACATCCTACCAATACTACACCGCGTGGCGTGCCGGGCTATCCGCGCCCGGCGCAGCCCGCGCATATTATTCAGAGTGATGAAGAGGCGATCCGCGTGGCTACCGAACTGGCCGCGCAGTTTGTTCTCACCGCCGCCGAGCGCGATCGCGACCGCATCCTGCCGATTACCGAGCTGAACGCGTTTTCTCAGAGCGGGCTGTGGTCGATCAATGTGCCGAAGCGCTTCGGCGGCCCGGAGGTCTCCTACGCCACGCTGGCGAAGGTGGTGCAGATCATTGCCGCCGCCGATCCGTCCATTTCGCAGATTTCCCAGAACCATCTTGGCGTGGTGGCGGCGATCCGCACGGTCAGCGATGAAGCACAGCAGCGCGAACTGTTTGCTCAGGTGCTGAGCGGCGTGCGCTTTGGCAACGCCTTCTCTGAGTTTGGCAGCAAGCGCGCGGCGGATTTCGAAACGCGCTTTGTTGATGACGGCGATCATGTGCTGGTGAGCGGCAAGAAATTCTACTCCAGCGGTGCGCTGCTGGCGCATCTGGTGCCGATCGTGGCGCTCGATGACCAGGGCCGGGCGTGGTACGCCATTGCCGACCGCGATGCGCCGGGGCTGACGGTAATCGACGACTGGTCTGCCTTCGGCCAGCGCACCACCGCCAGCGGCACCGTGCTGCTGGATAACGTGCGGGTGCCGAAAACCCATCTGGTTCCCGGCTATAAAGGCTATGAAGCGCCCAGCGCCGACGGCGCGATTTTCCAGATTGTGCAGGTGGCGATTGACTCCGGTATCGCCGAGGCGGCCATTAACGAAACCATCCGCTTCGTGCGCGAGAAATCACGCCCGTGGGTGGACAGCGGGTTGGATCGCGCCTCCGACGATCCTTACACCATTCAGCGCGTCGGCGATCTGACGCTGCGGCTGCACGCCGCCGAGGCGCTACAGGAAAAAGCGGGCCTGTGGATCGATCGCGCGGTGGCAGAACCGACGGCGGATAACGTGGCAAAAGCGCAGATTGCCGTGGCGGAAGCCAAGGTGCTGAGCACGGAAATCGCCATTGAAGCAACCAACCGCCTGTTCGAACTGGCGGGCACGCGTTCCACGCTTGCCGAGCACAACCTCGATCGTCACTGGCGCAACGCCCGTACCCATACGCTGCACGATCCGGTGCGCTGGAAGTACGCCATCCTCGGCAACTACGCGCTGAACGGGGTCAATCCACCGCTGCACGCCTGGAGCTGACGGTTTCGCCGGGCAAAAATAATTCTACTAATAACAGGGCATGAAAATGGTGAAAATGAAGGTGATATCGCTTACCCGGCTTCTCGTCGGGGTTACGCTGCTGCTGGCGCAGCTCTCGCTCGGCGCCAGGGCGGATGAACAGTATTTCCCGTTACAGAGCTATCGCGTCGGGCCTTATGCCGCCGCGGGCAGCGGCTTCTTTGGCGGGTTTATTGACTACTTACAGCTGATTAATCAGCGTGACGGCGGAGTTAACGGCGTCAAGCTTACCTGGGACGAGTGTGAAACCCAGTATGAAGTGGAGCGTGGCGTTGAGTGTTATAAACGCCAAAAAAGTAAGCCCGGCGTTGCCGCCTGGAACCCGCTTTCCGTGGGTATTGCCTATGCGATGATCGATGACGTCACCCGCGATAAAACGCCGCTGATCACTATCGATCATGGCCGCACCGATTCGACCGATGGCCGCGTCTTCCCGTATGTTTTCCCGCTGCTGCTTAACCCGTACAGCGAAACGTCGGGGATCATCAAATTTATCGGCACCCGTCTCGGCGGCCTGGACAAACTGCAGGGTAAAAAAATTGTCGTGCTGTACCACGGTTCGCCGTACGGCAAGGAAACCATCCCGATTTTTGAGCTGCTGGCGAAAAAATACGGCTTTGAAGTACAGCAGATCGAAGTGCCGCATCCGGGCAACGAACAGCAATCACAGTGGCTGACCATTCGCCGTGCGAAACCGGATTACGTGGTGCTGCGTGGCTTTGGCGTGATGAACCCGGTGGCGCTGAAAACCGCACAGAAGGTTGGTTACCCGGCGGATCACATTATCGGCAACGTCTGGTCGAACTCCGAAGAGGACGTGATCCCGGCCGGGAATGCGGCGAAGGGCTATATCGCACTGACCACCCAGGCATCCGGCTCGGTGTATCCGGTGGTGAAAGAGATTATTGATAAGGTCTACGGTGCCGGTAAAGGGAATCTGCAGGATCGTAAACGCATCGGCAGCGTCTATCATAACCTCGGCATCGTTAACGGCATTCTGAACGTTGAGGCGATTCGTATCGCGCAGCAGAAGTTTGGCCACCGCACGCTGACCGGCGATGAAATCCGCTGGGGCTTCGAGCATCTGCAGCTTGATCCTGCCCGTGTGGAAGCGCTGGGTGCCAAAGGCCTGTTCCACTCGATTAACGTGACCTGTGAGGATCACGAAGGCCAGGGCCGCGTGACCTTCCAGCAGTGGGACGGCAGCCAGTGGAAAGTGATTAGCGACTGGATTTCACCGGACTGGGCGCTGCTGCGTCCGATCATCGAGAAATCCGCCAGCGCCTACGCGAAGGAAAACAATATTACCCCGCGTAACTGCCAGGCTGAGAATTAATTATTGATAAAAACCTGCATTAACAGTCCGTTAATGCAGGTCAGTAAATGCTCACTTTGGGATGTAACTTACACGCTATAGCGGGTGAACTAAATCTTAACGGCTATAGCGTGTAATTTTTGTATTCTATTAATTACTTACCAATACAGAAGCTGGAGAATATCCGCCCCAGCAGGTCATCGGAGCTGAATTCCCCGGTGATTTCACTCAGGCTTTGCTGCGCCAGACGCAGTTCTTCCGCCAACAGTTCCCCTGCCCAGGCCCCAAGCAGCTGATGTTTGCCCTGCTGCAGATGTTCTGCCGCCAGCTCCAGCGCCTGAAGATGACGGCGACGAGCGAGGAATCCGCCTTCCATATTGCCCGAAAAGCCCATACTGGCCTTCAGATGCTCGCGCAGCACGTCCACCCCTTCGCCGGTGCGGGCGGAAAGGCGAATAAGTGAGTGACCGTTTACTTCTGTAATTCCCAACGTCTCACCGGTCTTATCGGCTTTATTACGTACCACGGTGATCGGCAGCGCGTCCGGCAGGCGGGCAATAAAGTCCGGCCAGATCTCGCCCGGTTCCGTTGCATCCGTGGTGGTGCCGTCGACCATAAACAGCACGCGATCGGCCTGTTCGATCTCTTTCCACGCACGTTCGATGCCGATGCGCTCAACTTCGTCGCTGGCTTCACGCAGGCCCGCAGTATCAATGATATGCAACGGCATGCCGTCGATATGAATATGCTCGCGCAGCACGTCACGCGTGGTGCCGGCGATATCGGTGACGATGGCGGCATCGCGACCGGCCAGCGCATTAAGCAGGCTTGATTTACCGGCGTTGGGGCGGCCGGCGATCACCACCTTCATCCCTTCGCGCAGCAGACTGCCCTGGCGCGCTTCGGCGCGTACGCCGTCGAGATCGGCAATCACCTTGTGCAGCAGCGCTTCAATTTTACCGTCGGAGAGGAAGTCGATCTCTTCATCCGGGAAGTCGATGGCCGCTTCCACGTAGATCCGCAGGTGAGTAAGTGCTTCCACAAGGTTGTTCACGCGGGTGGAGAAAACGCCCTGCAGCGAGTTAACGGCCGAGCGTGCTGCCTGCTCGGAGCTGGCGTCGATCAGGTCGGCAATCGCTTCCGCCTGGGCCAGGTCCAGCTTGTCGTTGAGGAAAGCACGTTCGGAGAACTCACCCGGATTGGCAATGCGCAGTCCGGGCAGCGCCACGATGCGTTTCAGCAGAAGGTCGAGGATCACCGGGCCGCCGTGGCCCTGCAGTTCCAGCACATCTTCGCCGGTAAAGGAGTTAGGGCCGGGGAACCACAGCGCGATACCCTGATCCAGGGTGCTACCGTCGGCGTCGCGAAACGGCAGATAGTCGGCATAGCGCGGCTTGGGCAGCTTGCCCAGCAGCAGCTGTGCCACTTCCGCCGCTTTGCTACCGGAAACGCGCAGAATACCTACGCCGCCGCGTCCTGGCGGGGTTGCCTGGGCAACAATCGTATCGCTATGGCTCATGGTTAACTCTCTTTTGATGCAAAAAAATAAGGCGGTCTGAGTGACCGCCTTAGTGTAAACAGTGTGTTCGTTATTGGCACGCGGCAACCGTAAAAAGGCTGCCCCGTGTTTTTACTCTTACGCTTTCTTCTTGTCGCGGCTGTGCAGGCCGCGTTTTTCCAGGCCGCGATAAATCAGCTGCTGCTGGATAATGGTCACCAGGTTACTGACGATGTAGTACAGCACCAGACCTGAAGGGAACCACAGGAAGAACACGGTGAAGATGACCGGCATAAAGGTCATGATCTTCTGCTGCATCGGATCGGTCACGGTGGTCGGCGACATCTTCTGGATGAAGAACATCGTGATACCCATCAGGATCGGCAGGATGTAGTACGGGTCCTGCGCTGACAGATCGTGTATCCACAGTGCAAACGGCGCATGACGCAGTTCTACCGAGCCCATCAGCATGTAGTACAGGGCCAGGAAGATTGGCATCTGGATAACCAGAGGCAGACAGCCGCCCAGCGGGTTAACCTTCTCAGACTTATACAGCGCCATCATTTCCTGACTCATGCGCTGTTTGTCATCGCCTAAACGCTCACGCATCGCCTGAATCTTCGGCTGCAGCATGCGCATTTTCGCCATGGAGGTGTACTGCGCTTTAGTCAGCGGGTACATGATGCCACGAACGATAAAGGTGATAACGATAATCGAGAAGCCCCAGTTACCGATGAAGCTGTGCAGGAATTTCAGCAGCTTAAACAGTGGCTGAGAGATAAACCACAGCCAGCCGTAGTCTACGGTCAGATCCAGGTGTGGGGCAATCGCCGCCATTTTGTCCTGAATTTCCGGGCCAACCCACAGCGTGGCTTTCAGCTCTTGCTGAGAACCTGCCGCGATAGTCACCGGTGCAGACTTGAAGCCAACTGCCGCTACGCCGTTACCCAGGTTGCTGGTGTACAGCGTGTTGCTGCCAGCGGTCTGCGGTACCCAGGCCGTTGCGAAGTACTGCTGCAGCATCGCCACCCAACCGTTGGTGGTGGTGGTGCTCAGGTTTTCGTTTTCGCTGATCTTATCGAATTTATACTTCTCGTAGTTGGTCTCACTGCTGGAGTAAGCCGCGCCACGGAAAGTATGCAGAGCAAAGTTGTTGCTGCCGGTATCACGATGCTTAGGCAGATCGATAGTCTGTTTCAGCTGACCGAACATCGACACTTCCAGCGGCTGCTGGCTGGCGTTGTTGATCTGATAATCGACGCCTATAGCGTATTCACCGCGTTTCAGCACGAAGGTCTTGGTGTAGACCGCGCCGTTTTCAGCGGTAAAGGTCAGTGGGATACGCAGTTCGTTCTGACCATCGGCCAGTTCGAAGCTATCCTGAGAAGCCGTGTAAAGAGGACGACCGCCGTTTGCCGGATTATCCGGGCCGTTACGACCGGTCAGGCCGCTCTGCGCCTGGTACAGGAAATCAGGGGTGTTTTCCAGCAGCAGGAAAGGCTTATCGGAACCCAGTGAGTCCGGATAGGTCAGCAGCTGTGCCTGGTCAATATCACCACCGCGAGTATTAATGCTTAAAGACAGGACATCGGTCTTAACGGTGATCGTTTTGCCCTGGCCGCTGGCAGGAACACCCTGATTAGCGACATCACCCGCTGCTGTCGTGGTCTGCGTGGTCTGGGTTTGCAATGGCTGAGGATTATTATCCGTCTGCCAGGCTTGCCAGATCATAAAAGACACGAACAGAAAAGCGATGAGAAAGAGATTGCGTTGCGAATCCATCGTTAATGTTCTCTGGTATCAATGGTTGTTTGGCGGTACCGGATCGTCGCCACCTGGGTTCAAAGGGTGGCATTTTAATATGCGTTTCATCGTCAACCAACTCCCTTTTATCACCCCAAACCTGCGCAATGCCTCAATTCCGTATTGCGAACAGGTAGGATGAAATCGGCAGTGAGGTCCCAGTAACGGGCTGATTACGCGCTGATAGACGCGAATCAGCGCGATTAGGAACCGCGAGCCAGGCGACAATGGCGGCGCCATAATTTCTCCAACGCTTCCGTCAATGCCTTATTATCCAGGTCAGCGACCCCTTTCTTCGCCACAATCACAAAATCCATTGCGGGAAGTTCATGCTGGCGCAGGCGAAAGCTTTCACGGGTCAATCGCTTGATCCGATTACGCTCGTGCGCACGCTTAACATGTTTTTTTGCGACGGTAAGACCGATGCGGGGATGCCCCAGCGTGTTCAGGCGGCCGAGAATGGTGATTTGCGGCGTGCCAGCCCGTTGTGGCTGCTGGAAGACGAAAGTGAAATGAGTGGGAGTTAACAAACGTAACTCCCTGGGAAATGCGAGCTTAACCACTCAGCGGTTAGCTTTTATTACTTAGAAACGGTCAGACGAGAACGGCCTTTAGCACGACGACGTGCCAGAACCTGACGACCATTTTTATTTGCCATACGAGCACGGAAACCGTGTGAACGGTTACGCTTCAGTACGGACGGTTGAAAAGTGCGTTTCATGGCGATTTCTACCTAAACTTGAATAATTTCACTTAGTGACGCGTTAACTGGCCCGAAAAACCGACCGACGCCTCAGTGTATCTTTAATAAAGAGGCGGGATTGTAATAATTGTACAGTCCAGAGTCAATTTACTTCGCGTGAAAACCGCGCCCTGATTGCCCGTTTTGACCCGCAAAAACAGCCATAAGGGCCACGGCGCAGCACGCCGGGGCAAGAATTATACGGCCTCCGTTAAAAAGCGCAAGGATCGTGCAGGATCATCTCGCGATCCCGTTACATTGTTTTTGCGGCAATAACGTGATGGCACCATTAAATTTCACTGAATGCAGACGATCCTGAATGTCTTTTGCGCAAGGTGGCGTAAACTAATCTGCGTTGTATGCGCCTGTGGATAAATTGGATCAAAACTGTGTAGAAAGTGAAGATCTCTGCGACGGTTTACGCTATGATCCGCCGTTCCGCTAACGATCCTTCGGGTCGTCTTGCTAACCGCATGCTTCCAGGATGCCGGGCTAGAGTGGAGTAACCGTAGATAACGGTTCGCATGCGTCTCATCGGCATGCGTCAACAATGATGAAATTATCGCTTCAGCGCCCTTATTTTTTCTTATCGAATTTTTTTTCGAGTGGAGTCCGCCGTGTCACTTACGCTTTGGCAACAGTGTCTTGCCCGTTTGCAGGATGAGCTACCTGCCACAGAATTCAGCATGTGGATACGCCCCTTGCAGGCCGAACTGAATGACAACACGCTGGCATTATATGCACCAAATCGGTTTGTACTCGACTGGGTTCGGGATAAATACCTGAATAATATCAATGCACTGCTAAATGACTTCTGTGGGCCGAACGTTCCGCTGTTGCGTTTTGAAGTGGGCAGCAAACCGGCGGTACAACCTGTCAGTCAGCCGGTCATGGCCAGCGCGCACGCCAGTGCGCCGGGTACAAGCAGCCGCGCGGCTCCGGTTCGCCCAAGCTGGGACAGCGTACCTGCACCGGCGGAACTGTCATACCGCTCTAACGTCAATACCAAGCACAACTTCGACAATTTCGTTGAGGGTAAATCAAACCAGCTGGCGCGCGCGGCGGCGCGTCAGGTGGCCGATAACCCCGGCGGCGCATACAACCCGTTATTTCTGTACGGCGGTACGGGCTTAGGTAAAACGCACCTGCTGCATGCGGTCGGCAACGGCATTATGGCGCGCAAGCCCAATGCCAAAGTGGTGTATATGCACTCCGAGCGTTTCGTACAGGACATGGTAAAAGCATTACAAAACAATGCGATAGAAGAATTTAAGCGTTACTACCGTTCGGTCGATGCGCTGCTGATCGATGATATCCAGTTCTTTGCCAACAAAGAGCGCTCTCAGGAAGAGTTCTTCCATACCTTTAATGCGCTGCTGGAAGGTAATCAGCAGATCATTTTGACCTCGGATCGCTATCCGAAAGAGATCAATGGGGTAGAAGATCGTCTTAAATCCCGCTTTGGCTGGGGCCTGACGGTGGCGATCGAGCCGCCTGAGCTGGAAACCCGCGTGGCGATTCTGATGAAAAAAGCAGATGAGAATGACATCCGCCTGCCGGGTGAAGTGGCATTCTTTATTGCCAAGCGTCTGCGCTCTAACGTCCGCGAGCTGGAAGGGGCGCTGAACCGCGTTATCGCCAATGCCAACTTTACCGGGCGTGCCATCACCATCGACTTCGTCCGTGAAGCGCTGCGTGACCTGCTGGCGTTACAGGAAAAGCTGGTCACTATCGACAACATTCAAAAGACGGTTGCCGAATACTACAAAATTAAAGTGGCCGATCTGCTGTCTAAACGGCGATCCCGCTCGGTAGCCCGCCCGCGCCAGATGGCGATGGCGATGGCGAAAGAGCTGACCAACCACAGTCTGCCGGAGATCGGCGACGCTTTCGGGGGTCGTGACCATACCACCGTGCTACATGCCTGCCGTAAAATTGAGCAGCTGCGTGAAGAGAGTCACGACATTAAAGAAGATTTCTCAAATCTAATCAGAACATTATCTTCCTGACTATGAAATTTATTGTAGAACGTGAGCGTTTGCTTAAACCATTACAGCAGGTCAGCAGCCCGTTAGGCGGCCGCCCTACTCTGCCGATCCTTGGTAACCTGCTGCTGCAGGTCGATGAAGGCACCCTGCGGCTGACCGGTACCGATCTTGAGATGGAAATGGTCGCGCGCGTGGCGCTGACTCAGGATCATCAGCCTGGCGCCACGACGGTTCCGGCACGTAAATTCTTTGATATCTGCCGTGGCCTGCCCGAAGGCGCGGAGATCACCGTGATTCTGGAAGGTGACAGAATGCTGGTGCGCTCCGGCCGCAGCCGCTTCTCACTTTCAACTCTGCCCGCCAGCGACTTCCCGAACCTGGACGACTGGCAGATTGATGTCGAATTCACCCTGCCGCAGGCGACCATGAAGCGCCTGATCGAAGCCACGCAGTTTTCGATGGCGCATCAGGACGTTCGCTACTACCTGAACGGTATGCTGTTTGAAACCGAAGGCGAAGAGCTGCGCACCGTAGCCACCGACGGACACCGTCTGGCGGTCTGTTCAATGCCGGTGGGTCAGTCTTTGCCAAACCATTCGGTGATCGTGCCGCGTAAAGGGGTGATTGAACTGGTTCGTCTGCTCGACGGTGGCGATACGCCATTACAGGTGCAGATCGGTAGCAACAATATCCGCGCGCACGTTGGTGACTTCATCTTCACCTCGAAGCTGGTTGACGGCCGTTTCCCTGACTATCGCCGCGTACTGCCGAAAAATCCGGACAAAACCCTGGATGCCAGCTGCGATCTGCTGAAGCAGGCATTTTCCCGTGCGGCGATTCTTTCCAACGAAAAGTTCCGTGGCGTGCGTCTGTATATCAGTGAAAACCAGCTGAAAATCACTGCCAACAACCCTGAACAGGAAGAAGCAGAAGAGATTCTGGACGTGAGCTACGGCGGCACCGATCTCGAAATCGGCTTCAACGTCAGCTACGTGCTGGACGTTCTGAACGCGCTGAAGTGCGAGAACGTGCGTCTGCTGCTGACGGATTCGGTTTCCAGCGTGCAGATTGAAGATGCAGCAAGCCAGAGTGCGGCCTACGTTGTTATGCCGATGAGATTATAGAGAATATCGGCCTGGCTTACTTGCCATTCTGGTCCCGTGCAGTGCTCGCCCTTGGTCACATACTTCAGTATGCTCCCAAGTTCTGTGCGCTGGCCGTAACCAGACTGGCTGCGCCGCCGACGGCCTGGATCGAATATGTCAGGTAAAATCCCCTTCACGCTGGATTCGTTATGGCTTTAACCCGCCTTCTTATTAAAGATTTTCGTAATATCGAAAATGCGGATCTGACGCTGGCCCCGGGGTTTAATTTCCTTGTGGGCCCCAACGGCAGCGGCAAAACCAGCGTGCTGGAAGCGATCTATACCCTTGGCCACGGTCGTGCGTTTCGCAGCCTGCAGGCCGGGCGGGTGATCCGCCACGATCAGGACGCCTATGTGCTGCACGGCCGTATTGCTGGCGCTGAACGCGAGATCTCGGTTGGCCTGACCAAAAATCGTGCCGGCGACAGTAAAGTCCGTATTGACGGTAGCGACGGCCATAAAGTGGCCGAGCTGGCGCAGATGCTGCCGATGCAGCTGATCACGCCGGAGGGGTTTACCCTGCTGAACGGCGGGCCGAAATTTCGCCGCGCCTACATCGACTGGGGCTGCTTCCACAACGAGCCGGGCTTTTTTAATGCCTGGAACAACCTTCGCAGGCTGTTAAAGCAGCGCAACGCCGCGCTGCGCCAGGTGACGCGCTACCAGCAGATTCAGGCATGGGACCGTGAACTGGCCCCGCTTGCCGAGCAGATAAGCGCATGGCGTTCGGCCTACAGCGAAGCGATTGCCGCCGATATCAATACAACCTGTGCGCAGTTTTTACCCGAGTTCGAACTGAGTTTCTCTTTCCAGCGCGGCTGGGATAAAGAGAGCGACTACGCGGAACTGCTCGAACGTCAGTTCGAGCGCGATCGCGCACTGACCTATACCGCCACCGGCCCGCACAAAGCGGATTTCCGCATTCGTGCCGAAGGGACGCCGGTGGAAGATTTACTCTCACGCGGCCAGCTAAAGCTGCTGATGTGCGCCCTGAGGCTGGCGCAGGGTGAGTTTCTCACCCGACAGAGCGGGCGTCGTTGCCTGTATCTGATAGATGATTTTGCCTCTGAGCTGGATGAGACGCGTCGACAGCTGCTGGCGTCGCGTTTGAAAGCCACTCAGGCCCAGGTTTTCGTTAGTGCCATTGGTAGTGAACATGTGTTCGATATGGCTGACGAAAAGGGCAAGATGTTCCACGTGGAACAGGGTAAAATAGCGGTTCAACCTGAAGATTAAATGAGCGAGAAACGTTGATGTCGAATTCTTATGACTCCTCAAGTATTAAAGTTCTTAAAGGACTTGATGCTGTACGCAAGCGCCCTGGTATGTATATCGGCGATACGGATGACGGTACCGGTCTGCATCACATGGTCTTCGAGGTCGTGGATAACGCCATTGACGAAGCACTCGCCGGCTACTGCTCCGATATTGTTGTTACCATTCATGCCGATAACTCTGTTTCCGTGCAGGATGATGGCCGCGGGATCCCGACCGGCATTCACCCGGAGGAAGGGGTTTCCGCTGCCGAAGTGATCATGACCGTGCTGCACGCAGGCGGTAAATTTGATGACAACTCTTATAAAGTTTCCGGCGGTCTTCACGGCGTGGGTGTCTCAGTGGTTAACGCCCTGTCTGAAAAGCTGGAGCTGACCATCCGTCGTGACGGTAAGGTTCACCAGCAGATCTACGTGCACGGTGAGCCGCAGGCTCCGCTGAGCGTCACCGGCGAAACCGAACTCACCGGTACTCGCGTGCGCTTCTGGCCAAGCCACCAGACCTTTACCAACGTTACCGATTTCGAATATGAGATCCTGGCTAAACGCCTGCGTGAGCTCTCCTTCCTGAACTCTGGCGTGTCGATCAGGCTGGAAGATAAGCGTGACGATAAGAAAGATCACTACCACTACGACGGCGGTATTAAGGCGTTTGTGGAGTATCTGAACAAGAACAAAACCCCGATTCACCCAAATGTGTTCTATTTCTCTACTGAGAAAGATGGCATTGGCGTGGAAGTGGCGCTGCAGTGGAACGACGGTTTCCAGGAAAACATTTACTGTTTCACTAACAACATTCCACAGCGCGACGGCGGTACACACCTGGCCGGCTTCCGTGCGGCGATGACCCGTACGCTGAATGCCTACATGGATAAAGAAGGCTACAGCAAGAAAGCCAAAGTCAGCGCCACCGGTGACGATGCGCGTGAAGGCCTGATTGCGGTCGTGTCGGTGAAAGTGCCGGACCCTAAATTCTCCTCGCAGACCAAAGACAAGCTGGTTTCCTCCGAGGTTAAATCGGCGGTTGAACAGCAGATGAACGAACTGCTGAGCGAATATCTGCTGGAAAATCCGGGCGATGCGAAAATCGTCGTCGGTAAGATTATTGATGCTGCGCGTGCGCGTGAAGCCGCACGCCGTGCCCGTGAGATGACCCGTCGTAAGGGCGCGCTGGATCTGGCAGGCCTGCCGGGCAAACTGGCCGACTGTCAGGAGCGCGACCCGGCGCTGTCTGAAATTTACCTGGTGGAGGGTGATTCTGCGGGCGGTTCAGCCAAGCAGGGTCGTAACCGTAAAAACCAGGCGATTCTGCCGCTGAAAGGTAAAATCCTTAACGTGGAAAAGGCGCGCTTCGACAAGATGCTCTCTTCGCAGGAAGTCGCGACGCTGATCACCGCGCTGGGCTGCGGCATTGGTCGCGATGAATATAACCCGGACAAACTGCGCTATCACAGCATCATCATCATGACCGATGCCGACGTCGATGGTTCGCATATCCGTACGCTGTTGCTGACTTTCTTCTACCGTCAGATGCCGGAAATCATCGAGCGTGGCCACGTGTATATCGCACAGCCGCCGCTGTATAAGGTGAAAAAAGGCAAGCAGGAACAGTACATCAAAGACGACGAAGCCATGGACCAGTACCAGATCGCTATCGCTCTTGATGGCGCCACGCTGCACACCAACGCCAATGCGCCTGCGCTGGGCGGTGAGCCGCTGGAGTCGCTGGTGGCTGAATTCAACAGCACGCGCAAAATGATCAAGCGTATGGAGCGCCGCTATCCGGTAGCGCTGCTGAATGCGCTGATCTACAACCCAACGCTGAGCGATCTCTCTGCGGAAGCGGCGGTGCAAAGCTGGCTGGATACCCTGGTGACCTGGCTGAACGAGAAAGAGCAGCACGGCAGCAGCTACGTTGGTGTGGTGCGTGAAAACCGTGAGCTGCATATCTTTGAGCCGGTGGTTCGCATCCGTACTCACGGTGTGGATACCGATTATCCGCTGGATACGGAATTTATGCTGGGCGCGGAATACCGCAAAATCTGTACGCTGGGTGAAAAACTTCGCGGCCTGATTGAAGAAGATGCCTACATTGAGCGCGGCGAGCGCCGCCAGCCGGTTGCCAGCTTCGAGCAGGCAATGGACTGGCTGGTGAAAGAGTCACGTCGTGGCCTGTCCGTACAGCGTTATAAAGGTCTGGGTGAAATGAACCCGGAACAGCTGTGGGAAACCACCATGGACCCGGACAGCCGTCGTATGCTGCGCGTGACGGTGAAAGATGCGATTGCGGCCGATCAACTGTTCACCACGCTGATGGGTGATGCGGTTGAGCCACGTCGCGCCTTTATCGAAGAAAACGCCCTGCGGGCGGCAAACATCGATATCTAAGAACCGACGCAGGGGCGGCTTGTTTCAGGCCGCCCCTGAATAACCGTTCTGCCTCTGCCTTAATTCTTTTTCTGCAATTTTCAACCATTCGCTGCATCCAAACACGTCCGTCAGCGTTCGCCATTTTTTCCGCAATTCACCGTGCCGGTAACTAACTGTGTAACCTGCTGGAGATCGCCAGCTGAATCGCGCTAGCATGGAACAAAACAGAAGCTAAGGAGTGTGGCATGGCGATTAAATTAATAGCGATTGATATCGATGGGACGCTGCTTAACCCGCAGCACGAAGTGACCCCCCGGGTGAAGGCGGCGATTGAAGCGGTGCGTGATAAAGGCGTGGCGGTGGTGCTGGCAACCGGGCGACCGTTCCTCGGCGTACAGCGCTACCTGCGCGAGCTGGGCCTGGAGCAAGAAGGCCAGTACTGCATCACCAACAACGGCGCACTGGTGCAAAAAGCGAACGATGCCAGCTGCGTGGCTGAAGTGCCGGTGACCTTCGATGACTACCTCTACTATGAGCAGATGTCCCGCGAGCTGGGGGTAAACTTCCAGGCGCTGACCCAGAGCCACCTCTATACCGCCAACAAAGATATCAGCCGCTATACCGTTCACGAAGCGGGCCTCACTGGCATGCCGCTGCGCTACCGTACCGTGGAAGAGATGGACCCAACGCTTATCTTCCCGAAAATCATGATGATCGATGAGCCTGAACTGCTGGACGCGGCGATTGCCCGCATTCCTGCTGAAGCTTACGAACGTAACACCATCATGAAAAGCGCGCCGTTCTTCCTGGAAATCCTCAATAAAGAGGTGAACAAAGGGGCCGGCGTTAAGCTGCTGGCGGAGCTTCTTGGCTTGCAGCGCGACGAACTGATGGCGCTGGGCGATCAGGAAAACGACCTGGCGATGCTGGAATTTGTCGGTACGGGCGTGGCGATGGGCAATGCGATTCCGGTGGTGAAAGAGATCGCCCAGTTCGTAACGACATCCAATCGTGAAGACGGTGTCGCCGTGGCGATTGAGAAATTTGTTCTGTAAAAGGGCTGCCCGATGAGTGAACAACAGATCACCTTCGCCCCCCGGCATCATCAGCTGACCAACATAAACGTCTGGACCGCCGACAGTCAGTGGCTGGTCTATGACGTGCGCCCTTCCGGGGCGTCTTTTACCGGCCTGACTATTGAGCGGGTCAACGTCAGCAGCGGCGCGGTGGAGGTGCTGTATCAGGCGCGGGACGGTGCGCACGTTGGCGTGGTAACCGCCAGTCCTGATCTTCCGCCGCGCTACGTCTGTATTCACGGGCCGGAGCATCCTGACAGCCTGTGGAAATATGATTTTCATCATCGGCGTGGGGTGATTATTCAGCACGGCGTGGCGGAGAATCTGGACGCCTGCGATATTACGCCACCCTTCACGCCCGGCGCGCTGCGCGGCGGTTCTCACGTCCATGTGTTCAGCCCGGACGGCAGCCGCTTAAGTTTTACCTACAACGATCACGTGATGCATGAGTGGGACAAAACCCAGGATTTACGCAATGTTGGCGTTGCCGTACCGCTGCATGCGGTGTGCCCGCCGAAGCGTCACCCGCGTGAATACGACGGCAGCCACTACTGCGTGCTGGTCAGTCAGACCACGCCAACGCCGCAGCCGGGCAGCGATGAGATCAATCGCGCTTATGAAGAGGGATGGATTGGCTCCCGGGGTTATCAGCGGGGCGCGCAGCGGCAGCGCTGGGCGCTGGCCTTTATTGGCGATACGCTGGCGGCAAACGGTGAGAAGGTGGCGGAAGTGTTCGTCGTCGATCTGCCGGAGGATAACGCTGATTTTGCCGTTCCGGGGGCCTTTCCGCTGGAAGGTACAGCAACGCGGCTGCCTGCTCCGCCTGAGAGCGTACAGCAGCGGCGCGTCACCTTTACCCATCATCGCCGCTATCCCGGTCTGGTCAGTACGCCGAGGCACTGGCTGCGCAGCTCACCGGATGGCAGCGTGATTGCCTTCCTGATGAAGGATGATGACGGTGTGGTTCAGCTATGGACGATTTCGCCGTTGGGCGGTGAGCCGCGACAGGTGACTCGAGCGGAGACCGATATTCAGTCGGCCTTCAGCTGGCACCCTGACGGCGGTAGCCTGGCATTTATCTGCGATAACAGCGTAACGCTCTGTTCGCTGGAAACGGGAAAACTGCGCCGTATTACCCCGCGCAGTGAAACCGCACCCTCAGCGGATGCGGTAGTATTTTCCCCCGACGGGCAGCGCGTAGCTTACCTGCGCAGCCGCGACGGGTATCAGCAGATCTTTATGGCGTCGGTGAGTTAGCGGCCATCGGGGCCGCCTGCGACAGTCCGTCGGCGGTCCTGTTTTGCTGTTCGCTACGGCGCACGCGCTCACGCGGGGAGTCCGTATCATCGGTACGATAGTAATCCCACGGCAGCAACAGCGTATCCATCACCGCAGAAAACGGTAAATCAATCGCCGCCAGCGGCTTCATCGCCCAGCTGCTGTCATCATCGGTCAGCACGCTGGCGCTGGCGCGGGTGCCGGGGTAGTAGCCCTGGCTGGGGCCGGTATGGGTCATGACGCTGGAGCAGCCGCTGGTTGCGCCAAGCGAGGCGCAGGTAAGCAATCCTGCAGCGGTATACTTCTTTAATGCCTTCATCATTTACTATCCCTTCAGTCGTTGCAGCCTGCTGAGATCTGTCGTCAAACGCGGGGGGATACCGGTCCACTCTTACGGTGGCTGGCACAAAGGCCGACGAACTCATCCCTGAGTGTATGACATTCAGTGCGATCGGGTTAAAAAAATTGCAACTTACCCTTGAAAGCGTCACCCATGTCACCATTTTACTACTACGGTCAGTGAAGTACCTGCGCCGACAGGGCGGTACTTACTGAGCCAGCGACTCGTCCATAGTGGAGAGTCGATATCTTAATAACTCGCTGTATATCAGGAGCTTAAACATGCGTAATTTCGACCTTGCCCCACTGTATCGTTCATCTATCGGCTTTGACCGTCTGATCAACCTGCTGGAAACCAGCCAGGGTCAGGGGAACAACGGCGGCTACCCTCCCTACAACGTGGAGCTGGTGGCGGAAAACCACTATCGTATTACGATTGCCGTGGCCGGTTTTGCGGAAAGCGAGCTGGAGATCACCTCCCACGACAATTTACTGACTGTTCGCGGCTCGCATCCTGAAGAGCAGGAACAGCGCACCTATCTGTATCAGGGCATCGCGGAACGTAACTTTGAGCGTAAATTCCAGCTGGCGGAGCACGTCCACGTGCGGGATGCTCGCCTGGAGAATGGTCTGCTGTACATCGACCTGGAACGCGTGGTGCCGGAAGCCAATAAACCGCGCCGCATTGAAATTCTGAAATAATGCTGATGCAGGGGCCGCCGTTAAGCGGCCCCTGTTGTTTATGCTTCGCTTCTCGCTCGCTCTATCTCTTCCGCCAGAATCGCCACGCCCCGCTCAATCACTTCGCTATCCGGAACGTAGTTCATGCGCATGCACTGATGCGTGTGAGGCCACTCAGCCTCCAGCCCCGGGAAGAAGAAATGCCCCGGTACCATCAGCACGCCGCGCTGCTTCAGCCGCTGATAGAGAACCTCAGTCGAAATCGGCAGGTCCTTAAACCACAGCCAGAGGAAAATCGCGCCTTCAGGTTTATGGATCAGGCAGCGATCTTCAGGCAGATAGCGGCGAATAACCGCGATCGTCTGCTTAACGCGTTCCTGATAGAAGGGCTTAATCACTTCTTCCGACAGCCGCAGCAGATCGCCACGTTGAATCATCTCATGCGCCATGGCCGGGCCAATACTGCCGGGGGCGAGGCTGATAATCCCGTTCATATTGCTGATGGCCGAGATCACCTTCTCATCGGCGATGATGATGCCGCAGCGCGAGCCCGGCAGCCCCAGCTTGGACAGACTCATACACAGAATGATGTTCGGATTCCACAGCGGGCGCGCTTCACTGAAGATAATGCCCGGGAAAGGAACGCCGTAAGCATTATCAATCAGCAGTGGAATATCGTGCTGCTGCGCCAGTGCGTCCAGTTTCAGCAACTCGTCATCGGTAATCACGTTACCGGTGGGATTGGTGGGTCGGGAGACGCAGATCAGGCCGGTATCTTCGCCGATATGCAGATGTTCAAAGTCCACGTGATACTTGAACTGGCCTTCCGGCAGCATTTCGATATTCGGTCGAGCGGAGACAAACAGGTCCTCATCCAGACCGGCATCGGCATAGCCAAGATATTCTGGAGCCAGCGGGAAAAGTACGCGCTTTTTCTGGCCGTCAGTGCGATGCCCGGCATACAGGTTAAACAGGTAGAAAAAGGCGCTCTGGCTGCCGTTGGTCAGGGCAATATTTTTCGGCGAAATCTGCCAGCCCTGCTCTTTACTGAGCAGCTCCGCCAGAGAGTTCAGCAGGGTACTTTTACCCTGCGGGCCGTCGTAGTTGCACAGCGCATCCGTCAGCTTGCCTTCATCGTGCATCTGCTGCAAAAGCTGATGGAAATAGTCATTCATTGCGGGGATCTGCGCGGGATTACCGCCGCCTAACATCACCGTACCCGGCGTGCGTAAACCCTCACCCATATCTTCCATCAGGCGCGTAATGCCTGAGTGGCGCGTAAATTTGTCACCGAAAGCCGAGAAGCTCATACCCTGTTAATCACTTGTTATTCACTAAGGGTGACCACCTTAACGCTGGCACTGGTGTGATGCAATATTCGTGCATCAGGGACCGCACGCGGGTGGGATAGCCCATGTCCAAATCATGATTTTCCACTGGTCCTGAAAGAATTGGCTGAATCGTTAAGTCTGAAGCGATGGGGGATTTGCTCTGTGTCGCAGTAATTAATGATAAACCGGACGCCTGATACAATTTTTAGTGAGTAATAGCACGTTTATCCGACTAAAATTGACCAAAAGTCCATGCGGTGATGATTGTCACATTTTTCTCCCGCGCTGGTTTGTAGTCTTGACGCGGTCAAAGCTAAATCAATTCAGCAAAAGGGATAATACGATGAAGAAAAGACTTCTGGCAGGGGTAATTACGGCGTTAATCTGCGGTCAGGCATCGGCGCAAAGCTGGCTGCTGACGGATGCTGAAACCAGTGTGGAAAAGGGAAACTGGCAGGTAAACAGCCAGCAGCTGAAGCTATCCGGTGAGAACTTCAGCATTCAGCAAAAAGTCCTGCACGGCGGCAAGCAGGAAGGCTCGAAAGTGCTGACCATTACCAGCAAAAACGGCCTGACCATCGCCCTCAGCCCGACGCGAGGCATGGATCTGCTGCATGTTAACGGTCACGGCGTGCGCCTTGGCTGGGATTCCCCGGTCGATGAGGTCGTCAATCCGGCTTACATCAATCTGGAAAGCCGCAACGGTCTGGGCTGGCTGGAAGGGTTCAACGAAATGATGGTGCGCTGTGGCTTTGAGTGGACCGGCCACCCGGTCACCAAAGATGGCGTGATTTACACGCTGCACGGCAAAGCGGGTAATACCCCGGCTTCAAAAGTTGAAGTGATCGTCGATGAAAAAGCACCGCATGAAATCCGTATTCGCGGTCTGCTGAAAGAAACCACCTTCAAAAAAGCGAAGCTCGAAACCTGGACCGAGCTGCGTTACGTGCCCGGCTCTGACTCCTTTACCGTGCACGATGTGCTGACCAACCACGCGGACTATCCGCACGATTACCAGATTATCTACCACAGCAACTTCGGTACGCCGATCCTTGAGAAAGACGCACGCTTTATCGCGCCGCTGAAGTCGGTTTCACCGTTTAACGACTACGCGAAGAAAGGTCTGAACGACTGGAATGTTTACGGCGCGCCGACCAAAGATTTCGACGAGATGGTGTTTAACCTCACGCCGAAAGCCGACGAAAACGGTAAAACCGTGGCCGCAGTGATTAACAGTAAGGGCGATAAGGGCGCATCAATTGAGTTCGATATCAAACAGCTGCCGCTGCTGACCATGTGGAAAAACACCGATACGCAGAAGCAGGGTTACGTGACCGGGATTGAGCCGGGTACCAACTATGCCTATCCGGTGACGATTGAGAAAGAGCAGGGTCGCGTGAAGCAGTTGCAGCCAGGGCAAAGTACCGAGTTTACGCTGACCTATTCTCTGCTGAAGGATGCCAGCGCGGTGCAGCAGGTTGAGCAGCGGGTGCAGAAAATCCAGGGTGATGAAACCGTAGCGATTAGCGAGACGCCGATCGCGACAGAGTGATGAGTTTGTAGCGTTACGGGGCATCTTGTCGCTTCACGTTTAGCGCATCGGTTAACGCGACGAGAGTCCTCTCTCGCTTCAGGATTTGTGCATCGGTTAACGTGACGAGATGCTTTCATCGCTTCTGGATCGGAGCATCGGCGACCGTTACGGGGCATAACGCCGGGACGTCGTGAACCCAGTCCCTGGGGACTTGGATGCCGCGTCCCTGCGGCATACACCCGGCTTATCTGCCCCGCAACGTTCTCCTTTCAAGCGAATTGATTGCTGCTTTCTCGTCACGTTTACCGTTAAGGTTTTGGTGTTGCTGCTTTCTCGTCACGTTTACCGTTAAGGTTTTGGTGTTGCAGTTTTCTCATCATGTTTACCTTTCAGGCGATGATGCAGCAGCTTTTCAGAGCATTAGCTTCTCAGGCTAATCTGTTGTGGTACAGCCGAACATAATCATACTGAGCACTTTTCCTTCATTTATCAGCCAGCGTGATACCGGGTGATCTCTTCGCAATTTCAACCAGAAAAACAAAGCTTTGAAGCTGGAAGAAACAGACTTTAAAACAGCAACACCTTAGTTTACGGGCAATCGGGGATGGACGGGTTAGCGGACCGTCCGAGCACAGGGAAGTACGAGGCCGAGCGCACATGGACGTGGCAGCGGGTCCGCGTTCCGGCCAGCCCCGATACGCCAGGCACTAAAACCTGACGCGACCTGAACAGCAACACCTCAGTAAACAGGCAATCGGGGTTATCCGGACAAGCGGACCGTCCGAGCACAGGGAAGTGCGAGGCCGAGCGCACATGGATGTGACAGCGGGTCCGCGTTCCGGATATCCCCGATAAGCCATGCGCAGAACGTGCAGCAACTCGAACCCACCCGCGATCTGGACCCATCCGCAGCCCGATCCCCCACCCCCTATTCACTAAATATCATCAGTATCGCCCCGGAAAAAATCACCACCCCGACAAAAAACAACACAATCGCCACCGCTGAATGATCCTTCTTCATCTTATCCTCCTCAGAACCACTGGCCGAAACGACGGATATAAAGACGCTTCATGCCCTGTGCAACCAGGCAGTAGCCCAGCAGCGTGGCCAGCAGCCATGGGAAGTAGCTCCACGGCAGCGGCACCAGCCCGACGGCGTGGCCCAGCGGCGAGAACGGGATCAAAATCCCGGCAACCATCACCAGCCCGGTCGCCAGCATCACCGGCAGCGCGGCGCGGCTCTGAATAAACGGAATTTTGCGCGTGCGCAGCATATGTACCACCAGCGTCTGCGACAGCAGCCCCTCAACGAACCAGCCGGACTGGAACAGCGCCTGGCTTTCCACGCTGTTAGCGGCGAACACTGTCCACATCAGCCAGAAGGTGGTGATATCGAAAATGGATGACGTTGGCCCAATCCACAGCATAAACCGGCCGATATTCTTCGCATCCCAGCGGCGCGGCTTGCGCAGAAACTCTTTGTCCATTTTGTCCCACGGCAGCGCCAGCTGGGACAGGTCATACATCAGGTTTTGCAGCAGCAGATGGATCGCCATCATCGGTAAAAACGGAATAAACGCGCTGGCCACCAGCACCGAAAAGACGTTGCCGAAGTTAGAACTGGCGGTCATGTTCAGGTATTTGATAATGTTGCCGAAGGTTTCGCGCCCGGTCATCACGCCCTGTTCCAGCACCAGCAGGCTTTTTTCCAGCAGGATGATATCCGCGGATTCTTTGGCAATATCCGTGGCGGTATCCACGGAGATGCCGATATCCGCCGCCCGCAGTGCCGGCGCATCATTAATACCGTCGCCGAGGAAGCCCACCGTATGTCCGTTGTGCTGCAATGCCTGCAGTACGCGGGTTTTTTGCTGCGGCGTCAGGCGGCAGAACAGCGTACGCTGCTCAACCAGCAGGTAGAGTTCATCATCGCTGAGCTGGGCGATTTCACTGCCGCACAGCGGTTCACCCGGCTCCAGACCCACGTCCCGGCACACTTTGCTGGTAATAATCGCGTTATCGCCGGTCAGTACTTTCACCGTCACGCCGTTTTCGTGCAGGGCAGCAATGGCTTCTGCCGCGCTTTCCTTCGGTGGATCGAGGAAAGTCAAAACGCCGCTGATAATCAGTTCGCGCTCGTCATGGATACTTAGCGGCAGTGAGATCGGGCTGCCTTCAATAGCCCGCCAGCCGACCACCAGTACGCGGAAGCCCTGCTGGTTATAGTTCTCTGCCTGATCGCGAATGCGTTGACGCGCGGCCTCATCCAGCGGGCGGATTTCGTCGCCGTCGCGCCAGTAGCTGGAAACCGCCAGCATTTCGTCCACCGCGCCTTTGCAGACCAGCATCTGCTGCTGGTTCTGGTCCGCCAGCAGAATCGACAGGCGGCGGCGTTCAAAATCGAACGGCAGCTCGTCAATTTTGCGATAGCGCCACAGGTCGTTGACCGCCATATTGCCCTGGCTGAAGGCCAGAACGGCCTTGTCCATCAGATTTTTCACGCCGGTCTGATGGCGGCTGTTCAGCCACGCCAGCTGTAGTACGCGTTCGTCGCTGCGGTCGTGCAAATCCAGGTGGTGAGACAGAATGATGCGATCCTGAGTCAGCGTGCCGGTTTTATCGCTGCACAGCACGTCCATTGCGCCGAAGTTCTGGATGGCATTGAGCCTTTTCACCACCACTTTCCGCCGCGACAGGGCAATCGCGCCTTTCGCGAGGTTAGAGCTAACGATCATCGGCAGCATTTCCGGGGTCAGCCCCACCGCAACCGCCAGAGCAAACAGCAGCGCATCGCTCCAGTCACCTTTGCTGTAGCCGTTGAGCAGCAGGACGATCGGCACCATGACCAGCATAAAGCGGATCAGCAGCCAGCTGACGCTGTTGACCCCGCGATCGAACGCCGTTTGCGGGCGCTTACCCAGCAGTGAAGTTGCCAGTGAACCAAACCAGGTATGGCCGCCGGTAGCTACCACCACCGCCGTTGCGCTACCGCTGGCCACGCTGGTGCCCATCAGGCAGATACCGGGCAGGCTGAGCAGCTCCTGTTCACTGAGCGGTCCGGCAACGTTCGGGCTGCTTTGGGTGTCATATTTCTCAATCGGTAACGCTTCACCGCTCAGCGCCGCCTGGCTGACAAACAGGTCGCGCGAGGCCAGCAGGCGCACGTCGGCCGGGATCATATCGCCCGCCGACAGCCGTACGATATCGCCCGGTACGACCTGCTGTAGTGGGATTTCCATCTCCATCGCTTCACTGTGCGCATGGCTGCGTCGAATCACCGTGGCAGTCGTGCGCACCAGGGATTTCAGCGCTTCCGCCGCTTTGTTCGTGCGGTATTCCTGCCAGAAACGCAGTAAGCCGCTGAGGCTGACCATCACCAGCACAATGATCACGCCGGTCAGGTCGGTATCTTCACCGCGATTCAGAGGCAGCACATAATCGGTAACAAAACTGATGGCCGCCAGCGCGGTCAGCACCCAGATAAACGGATTATTGAACGCCTGCACCAGCTGTATTGCTGCTGCCGGGGCTTTTTCGCTGGCAACCTGGTTGGTGCCAAAGTGTTCCAGGCGTTCTGCGGCATCCTCAAAGGTCAGCCCGTGGCGTTGAGTATTAAGTTGAGCGAGGGTGTGTTCCTGGCTCCGGCTGGCTGCGCTGGCGATCGCCAGATCGCGTGCCTTTTTCAGATCGGCGTGATGCATTTTCATCTGCCTGCTCCTTGAATGACGTTTTTTTTACGTGCAGGAGAATGCCCCTGCAAACGAGGTTTTTTCAGTAAATTCAGGGAAGGAGGCGTGGCAGGCAGACGGAAAGGAGAAGAAACGTTAGTGCGTTATCCTCCCGTGTTCATCCTGCCATCGCCTCTCTCGTGACGGAGGTTCTTTCATCGTGTGCTCCTGGGTTAATCTGCCGCGCAGCGAAAATCGCTGGTACAGCAGAGGGATGCTCTGATAGCCAGGCACGCAGCTATGCCGCTGGCGAAGACCAGATCGAATGAAATTGATTTACGGGATGAAACAGCTCGGAAGAGAGTTGCAGCATGGCCCGCCGTTTTTACGGCAGGCACACATTAAACGGAGTGGACCTGCCTTCAGTAATGTTCAGGTAAAGGGTGACTGTCCAATGAAATGCAGGCTCCGTTAGTAATTTGCCGAGATTCTAATCGCCGGGCTACGTAATGTAAACCCGGAGATTAATTACGGGAAGTAATAAAAATTATAAAAATAACATGATGATTTTAAGGTAAAAAAATTAATTTAGCGTAAAAAAAGGGCCGATTTTTTCCTAAACTGTTTATCAACGAATGTACAAAACGTCATTTTATGACGTAGATGAAGGGTAAATCGTCCGCATCCAGTTTTCATCCGGGCGATCGGGATAACTGATTAATGCCTCCCGCCTGACCGACCTGGAAACGGTGGTCAGCCATCCGCCATCACGCCAGACAAACGCTTCCTGGACGGCACACCAGCTGGCTGAAAAATGCAGGTAGCGGCCTGCGATGCGCAGGTCATCATCGCTGAAGGGCTGCGGCGATTTGCCGCTTCGCTGCCGTTTACCCTGCTCGCGGGCGAATTCGCAGAGTGGTACCAGCTCCGGCGGCAGGCTGAATTCGGGATCGTCTTCATCGATATTTGCCAGCATCACACCGGCCTCCTGCGCGGCATCCACCATCACCCGCAGTGCGAGCTTCGCCCAGTCGTTACTCAGACGACGGCGAAAAACTACAGCCGCCCCCACCCGTTTGCGTGCAAGCCCTTCCTGACTGGGAGGCAGCCATTCGTCATGCCAGCTCTCAACCTTCATCTTTCCACTGTTCAGCAGCGGCTTCAACGCTGGATTACCCTGCAAAATTCGCATATTTTCATTGGCCTGCCGTACAACATCGGCCATCTCGTCCGGAGTTTCGGCAGGTAAGTAAGTGAACTCCGGCTGGCTGAGGAACTGGTGCTCTTCTTCCTGCGGATTGTAGCCCCCGCCAATATCCGAGTGCGCGCCGGGGAGAATCAGCTCGGGATACTCAGGCGCAATGCTTTGCAGGCAGAAGTTGTAGCGATACTCATGTGCTGCCGCAATTTGAAAGACCCGGTGCGCAATGCCAGGGGGTAATGACAGTTTCAGACTCCCGTCGTGCGGGCTGTGGGGATCGAATGCGTTGGCCATATTCGCAATACCGGCCACACCGTCGAACAGTCCGATAAAGCGAGTCTCGATCGCCGGGAGAGCGCGATCTCCCCGCTCTTTTAAGCCTTCAACAATAGCTGCGGTCAGTAGCGGATCTCGCCCTGCAACACGATTAGCAAAGTGGCGCGCCGACGCCGCACCACGGCTGAAGCCGAAAAGGTCGAATGTCAGCCGGGTAATCTGCCCTTTTTCTTTATCCTGGCGTATTATTTTCTTTAGCTCAGCAGAGAGTGCGGCAATCGCCTCATCCGTTTTGGCAATAATGCCACTTTTCCCTTCACCAATCGCAAAACCGCTAATACTGTCCGCATCACCGGAATGTGTACCGGTCCCACTGATATATAAACCTGCCTGAGATTCAGCCTGGTCGCCCCTGGAAGATTTATAGAGAGTAAACAGCCGATAAATATTGGTGTAATACTTATCATAACTGCTGCGTGAGATATCACCGGGTCTTGCCCCGTTAATTGTCTGCGAAAAGCAAGATTCATCATGGGTATGTTTACTGTATATATCCATGCGTTTCATGGTGTTATAAGCGTTATTCCCGCTGCCGTCGAAAAAGATCCCTATCGAAAGCACTCTGCTGCGATGTTTATCGGATAGGGCGGAATGCGCGCTGTTCAGGACAGAAGTATCACTGCGAGTAATTTTATCCATAATAACCTTTCCCTGGTGATTGTTGATATTTACTACAGATTTTTTATGCCGTCGGAGAATGTATTTTAATTAAAAGCGGATCGGCATTAATTGACTTAAATTATAAATAAGCCATCTGCATAGAAAAGAGACGGTGAATGTGAGGTGAGAAGTAGTCAAAAACCCTGGATAAAGGTCACTTTTTGGCCAAAGAGGGGCGTTTATCACTGGTTCCTAACTTTTATTTGCCATTTTTTGGTGATTAACTCTAAAAAACATTTCATTTTCCCTGACATGTTCTCGCAAATATCGCATATTAAACATTATCCTCTTTTCCCGTAGGATCTATAAACTCACTGCGCACTTTCACCATTGAATGCGATTAAACCTCTGCGTAAGATTCTTTTTCGTTTATTAGAATAAAGAAACAATTATGCAAGCCTCCATCGCTCCATCTATCGCCGCTGAAGACGCTGCACCCGTAAACTCCCGTAGTAAAGTGGTGGTTGCTTCTCTGGTCGGTACGGCTATCGAATTCTTCGATTTCTATATTTATGCTACTGCGGCGGTGATCGTCTTCCCGCATATTTTCTTCCCGCAGGGTGATGCCACCGTGGCCACGCTACAGTCGCTGGCGACCTTTGCTATCGCTTTTGTGGCCCGCCCGATCGGCTCTGCGCTCTTCGGTCACTTCGGTGACCGCGTTGGCCGTAAAGCCACGCTGGTGGCCTCGCTGCTGACTATGGGGATCTCTACCGTCATCATCGGCCTGCTGCCGAGCTACAATAGCATTGGCGTGTTTGCTCCCATGCTGCTGGCGCTGGCGCGTTTTGGTCAGGGTCTCGGCCTGGGCGGCGAGTGGGGCGGTGCTGCTCTGCTGGCTACTGAAAATGCGCCTGCGAAAAAACGCGCGCTTTACGGCTCATTCCCACAGCTCGGCGCACCGATCGGCTTCTTCTTTGCCAACGGCACCTTCCTGCTGCTTTCCTGGCTGCTGACCGATGAGCAGTTTATGAACTGGGGCTGGCGCGTACCGTTCGTACTCTCTGCCGTGCTGGTACTGATTGGTCTGTACGTTCGCGTCTCGCTGCATGAGTCGCCGGTGTTTGCCAAAGTCCAGAAAGAGAAAAAGCAGGTTAAAGTGCCAATCGGTACGCTGCTGAGCAAGCATCTGGGTGCGACCGTGCTGGGCACCTTTATCATGCTGGCGACCTACACCCTGTTCTACATTATGACCGTGTACTCCATGACCTATGGCACAACACCGGCTCCAAACGGCCTGGGTATTCCGCGTAATACCTTCCTGTGGATGCTGATGGTTGCGGTGATTGGTTTTGGCGTGATGGTGCCGATTGCCGGTATGCTGGCCGACCGCTTTGGTCGTCGTAAGACGATGATTGTGATTACCCTGATGATTATCGCTTTCGCGCTGATCTTCCCTTCCATGCTGGGTTCAGGTAATCAGGCGCTGGTGATGGCGTTCCTGCTGTGCGGTCTGAGCATTATGGGCCTGACTTTCGGCCCGATGGGTGCGCTGCTGCCGGAGCTGTTCCCGACCGAAGTACGCTATACCGGAGCCTCGTTCTCCTACAATTTGTCGTCAATTTTAGGGGCATCCGTAGCGCCGTATATCGCCACCTGGTTAGCACACACCTATGGCCTGTTCTACGTTGGCGTTTACCTGGCTTCCATGGCGTTCCTGACGCTGCTCGCGCTGATTAAATGCCGCGAAACCCGTCACGAATCACTGTTTGATTAAATCTTCCTGGCGGTTATGCCGCCTGAAGCACGCATCAACCGTCTTCGCCGCCACTTGACCGTGGCGGCGATTTTTTTCGCTTTTTGTCCGCAGCCTTCCTTGCTTCCTCTGACTAAAACGCGTCACGCTGCATTGGCTATTTCCCCTTCATCTGCCCAAGGACCTTCGTACACTGATTCTGATCGTTCTCGCTGGGGGAAATGAGCGCCAGCAGCGCCGCAGCCGGAGCGACCACTGCACCCAGCGCTACCGCAGCAGCACCGCGAGCAATCAACGGGCCTGCTTTCACCCCCGCATCAGGATTTTTAAAGGTGCCGCGCACGTACAGCGGCGAGCGCAGGGTGATAATACGGATGCCTTTACTTTCCGGATCGATTGACAGATCCAGGCGTTCGTTAGCGAAGTTGGTGGTGCCGGTAATATTGATTACCGCATTTTCGGTATCGAAGACAAACAGCCGCGATGAGGCCAGCCCGTTTCTCACCTGCAAATTCGCCGCCGCGCAGTTGATCTTCACTTCATCATCGCCAAACAGTTTGCCCACCACGTAGTTGCCGACGTTAAGCCCGACAATTTCCATCAGGCTGCGGCTGATCAGACCATCGTTCATCAGCAGCTTCAGATCGCCGTTACTGGTGGCCAGCAGGTCGGCCACCGAATTTCCCCGTCCGCTCAGCGTGGCATCACCGTTCAGCTGCCCCAGCGCGCTTTGCATCGCCTGCACGTCAGGGAACAATTGACGTAGCTTGAGGCTGCGGGCATGCACATCGGCCCGCCCCTGTAGCGGCGTTTTATCCCCTTCCAGATGGATGGTTGAGTTTATCGTGCCGCCCGCCATGCCGAAGCGCAGCGGATCGAGGCGCAGATCGCCGTTTTTCAGCT
This sequence comes from Erwinia sp. S38, assembly GCF_016624545.1. NCBI lineage: Bacteria > Pseudomonadati > Pseudomonadota > Gammaproteobacteria > Enterobacterales > Erwiniaceae > Erwinia > Erwinia sp. S38. Next base: position 83,306 of record NZ_JACVTS010000009.1, read on the forward strand.
TCAGGTGGGTAGACAGATCGCTGAGCGGCAGCGAGCTGCCGTGTTCGATGCGTTTGCCGCTGAAGCGCACATCCGCATCCATCACGCTCCAGCTTTTACTGTCGAACTTATCATGCGGCAGAACGCGATCGGCGGGCTGCGTGGAGGCTTCGCCGCGTTTCTTTTTCGCCTGCTCGGTTTTCTCACTGCCTTTACCCGAGTTCACGCCGATTAACGGACCCAGGTCGGCCATCCGCAGCTGGCGCGATTCCAGTTCACCCTCCAGTTTTGGCCGCGGCTTCGTCTGGCTGTAGGTGAGCGAGCCACGAATATCACTGTCGCCGATATGACCATTAAAGTTCTGATAGCGGAACACCGCACCGCCTTTCTCGCGGAAACGGGCGCTGAGGTGGCCGTCGGTCTCATACGGCGGGGTATCCGGCAGCAGCACGCCGGTCAGGCCGTAGAGGTTCGCCAGCGTGTCGCCGGAGAAGCGCAGCCGAAGGTCAACGCCGCCGGGAGACATTGGATTCTGGATGGTTCCCGCCAGGCGAACCCGGGTTGTTCCGCTGCGTACGTCGGCCTGCACCGGGAACGGCGTTGTCTGGCTGCGCAGTGAGAGCATGCCGCCAATCTTGCCTTCGCCGGTCAGTTTTTCCCTGTTATAGGTGCCGCTGGCCTGCCAGCCAAAGACAAAGTCGGCCGCGCCCTTCTGTTTGTCATCGCCTCCCGCCAGCTGGGCGTAGGGCACGGGTTTACCCAGCGGATCGACCGTTACCTTAACGTCGGCTTTGTTAATCGCGTCGCGGTAGCCGATGGTTCCCTGGTCAAAAACGATATTGTCCAGACGGAATGACCAGGCGGAAGGCGGCTGATTCGGGTCTTTGCTTTCGTTGCCGGCCAGGTTAAAGGTCCAGTTGTTCTTGCCGTCAGCGGTTTGTACCAGCTTCGCCTGCGGCTGCTGTAGCTTGATCCACGGTAGCCACACTTCTTTTCCCAGCAGCGCCAGTGGCGAAATCGACGCATCAACGCGCTCAAGATGCGCCATGGTCAGATCGGGGATTTCCGGCGGGTTGCCCAGCATAATGTCCTGAGCATGAATATGTGGCCACGGTACCCAGCTGCGCCAGCCCGGCTCGCTGCGGTTGCGTTCCCAGGCGACGCCCAGATCGCCACGGATGGCGAACGGACGGTTAATTTCCTGCGAAACCTTGCGGTTGATCGTCGGCTTTAAACGGTTCCAGTCGAACGTGGCAATCAGCACTACCAGAGCCACCAGTAGTACGACCAGCACGCCGATGGCCCAGCTGATTATTTTCCCGGTACGCGACATTCGCTTCTCCTTCCCTTTTTTAGGCTTATGTAAAGATAGCCCAGGGGGGAGGATCTGGCATCCGTGGGAGCGGCGGCACGCGTGAACGCAATAATTAAACTGATATCACAATAAAAATAAAACATCGTTTTAAATATTGACTGGGCAGCTGCGGGCGGCGAGACTGGATAAAAAATTTCCTACGGGCCGAGAAAAATGACGCAACAGAAAATTGCCGTAATAGGCGAATGCATGATTGAGCTTTCCCAGCGCGGCAGCGATATGAGCCGGGGTTTCGGCGGCGATACGCTGAATACGGCAGTCTATGTCGCCCGCCAGGTACAACCCCAGGCGCTGCGCGTGGACTATGTCACCGCGTTAGGGAAAGACAGCTTCAGCAATGAAATGATTGACGCGTGGCAGAGCGAAGGATTGCACACCGACTTGATCCAGCGGCTGGAGAACAAGCTGCCGGGACTGTACGTGATTGAAACCGATGCCCAAGGCGAGCGCACCTTCTGGTACTGGCGCAACGATGCCGCCGCCCGCTTCTGGCTGGATGGCGAGCAAGCCGATGCGATCTGCCAGCAGCTGGCGCACTATGACTACCTCTATCTGAGCGGCGTCAGCCTGGCGATCCTCAGCTCGCAGAGCCGCGAAAAACTGTATGCCCTGCTGGCTGCCTGCCGCGCTAACGGTGGCAAAATTATCTTCGATAACAACTATCGCCCGCGCCTGTGGCAAAGCCAGGAAGAGGCACAGTCGGCCTGGCAGGCAATGCTGGCCCATACCGATATCGCGTTCCTGACGCTGGATGATGAAACGCTGCTGTGGGGTGAGGCTGATAGCGCCGAAGTGATTCGCCGTACCCGCGCTGCGGGAGTGCAGGAAATCGTGATTAAACGCGGGGCCGATGCGTGCCTGGTGGATACGGGCGTGGAGCCGCTGCTGGAGATACCTGCAGTGCGGTTGTCGGCCGATAGCGTAGTGGATACCACCGCCGCAGGGGACTCGTTCAGCGCGGGCTATCTGGCGGTGCGCCTGACCGGCGGCAGCGCAGAAGAGGCTGCTAAGCGCGGACATCTGACGGCCAGCACGGTGATCCAGCATCGCGGTGCGATTATTCCTCGCGACGCGATGCCGGTAGGAACGCAGGGTAATTAACTAAACCGGCTGCCCACCATTCCACCGTTCAGCAGGCAGTACCGACGGGGTTATCACCTGAACCGTCGGGTGCGGAAGGCGATCTCGATTGCAGTGAAGCCCGTCAGCGGCTGTAGGCGGGCACTGCCAGCAGCCAGCTGGCTCGCAGGGCATCGAGCGTTGCACCGCGGGCGGCACCGGTTCCGGGCAGCGCCCAGTCAGCCCGTTCGATTTGCTGCCGGTAGCGCTGGCTTTGCAGCTGGTTATCCGCCTGTACCAGCAGCGGAATCAGCCTCACGCCAATATGATCGAGGCTGGGGTAAGGCCAGTGCTTCGCGCCGTCGCTCCAGGGTGCCATAAAGTCCAGCGCGGTTAACAGCCCGGAACCCTGCGGCGTCCGGTAGCGCCATAAATCCCCCGACCCGTTCTTACCGACAACGGTCGCCAGCGCGCTCAGCGCCTGCAGGTTAAACCAGCTGTAGTGAAACGAGCGTGCGCGCGCCAGTTCCAGAGGCTGACGGCCGTCGGCGGTCAGCTGACCGGCCATCCGCCTCTGCGCCTGCTGGAACATCTGGCGGATGACGTCAGGTCGCTGAACGTACCAGGCAATGCCTGCCACCTGCGCGCTGTACCAGCTGCCGTGGTTATTCTTCGCCGCCGCCTCGCCCCGGCCCTCGCGGCTGGTCAGCAGCCACTGGAGATAATCGTTCATCCAGCGCTGCATCTGCTGTTCGTCCTTTTCCTGCCACCCCGGAGCCTGCCGCAGCATGATTAGCGAGTCAACAATGCGGGTGGCGAAGTAGCGGCCGTCCAGCACGCCGGTGTGCCGCCCGTCGGCGATGCCCGGCACGCCCTGGGCATACTCCAGATTGGGGTTCATGCGCGTTGCCGGGTTAATAAACCAGTGGCGCATCAGCGCGATGGCTTTATCCGCATAACGCCGGTCGCCGGAGAAATACCAGGCGAGGGTCAGCGTTTGAACACTGGCGGTAAACGACGCCAGCCGCACGCCGTCGCTTTGCTCATTTTTACTTGCCGGATTAACGTGACCATCGCGCCTGACCCAGGGCAACCCGTCCGGTTTATTGCCGTCCGGCCACCAGTAGGCGCTGAGGCTCAGGTAGTCATGTTTTGACCCGCTGGGCGGAGTCATCCCTTTATCGGTGACGCTGAGCAGCGGTTGCTTCAGCGCTTTATCTGCCGCGCGATGCAGCGCCTGCCAGGCGGCGAGCGTCGGTTCGGGTGCCTGTTGCTGTAATAAACGCTGGCGGTTCAGTACCAGGTCGCTGTCGTTAATGAAGGCATATTCCTGTGCGCAAAGCGCGGGGGAGAACGCTGAGAGGATGAGCAGCAGGAACGGAATCGCCCCGCGTAAAGAAAAAGGGCGGCCCTGAAAGGCCGCCCTGCGGTTACTGCGCTGGCGCATCCGTTGCTACCGCCGGGTCGGCTGGCGTTGCGGGGGCCTGAGGCGCGGCGTCAATCGGCTTCATAATTTTCTGCCAGCTTTCCTGTAGCTGCCCGGCATTAATTTCCGGTTCGCCCTGCGGCTGCATCAGCATCATGGTGATATCCTGGGTCAGCTGCTGGCGCAGTTCCTGGTTCAACATGTCCAGCGTCAGGCCGGAGAGAAACGCCTGGCGCAGCTTCTGGTACTGTTCCGGAGCGATATCCACCACCGCATTCTGCTGCGAGCGCAGGCGCTGGCTCATCAGCACGTCGGTATCGGTGCGGGCATAGGTGGCAAACAGCTTGTTCAGCTCGGTATTTTTCTGCGCCATCAGCGTATCAAATTCCTGCTGCGTCAGGCCGTTGTCACGCACGTTAGCCATCTCTTTGGCGATCAGGTCCAGGTTGCTACTGAGTGCCGCGTTGTCCGAATCAATATTGATGGCGCACTGGGCGCGCTGATACAGCACGCGGCAGTCAAAGCCGACCTGTACACCCTGAGCTTTATTCTCGCTTAGCACGCGCTGAACGTGCCAGAACAGCGCTTCGCGCGCCAGATCGCCCTGCCAGTAGCGCTGTAAATTCTGCGATTCCCGGATTGGCATCCAGGGATTATCCCAGACCAGAGACAGGCGGTCCTGGCCGAGTGCCGGATTGACCAGATTTACCGGCTGCGGCGGCAGTGGAGAAAGCGTTGGCAGCGGAGCGGGCTGCTCACGTTTGCCTTCCAGCGGCGAAAACACTTTGTTGATCTGCTCGGCCAGGCTGCGGCTGTCAACGTTGCCGACAACAAACAGGGTCATCGCATCCGGGGTATACCACTGTTTATAGAATGCATTGAGCTGGGCCAGATCGACTGGCACCTTCACCGCTGACGCCGGGTCGTGGCCGAGCAGCGTGGAGCCTTTCAGCCGGTAGCGCCACCAGACATCCTGAGTATTACCGGGCCAGGTACCGATGGGATCGTCGGCATTCAGCGCCGTATTCACCACCTCAGTATTGATGGTCATTTTATCCACGGTCGCGGCCAGCCAGTTCAGGGCCTCTTTCACCATTTCCGGGCGGTTATTAGGCAGACTGAGATTATAAACCGTGTAGTTATACGAGGTGATGGCTGGAGGGAGTGGATGCTGTGGATCGATGCTTTGCTGCCAGAGAGAACGCTGCTGAGCGGGTTCAAGAGCGGCGTTGTGCACCAGCGCCAGACGTGGCAAAAGGTGGCTGTAGCCGATTTGCTGGGCGCTTTCAACCAGCGATCCGGTATTCACCAACAGGCGAATTTCAATACGATCGCTTGGTCGCTGAGGTGTTGTTAATAACTGCCAGCTGAAACCGTTATCCAGTTTTCCCTGCTGCCAGGCGGGATCGGGTTGGAGAGTTTCAGCCTGTACCGTGCAGCTGGCCGCTGCCAGTACTACCCCACCAATCAAAAGACGAATTTTGGTGCCCTGCATGTGAACCCCTACTCAATCACAAACCAAAAAGAATCACTGGTGATCTGTTACCTGCTGCCCGCGACGTTTCAGCCGGTCAAAAACCCCTGGGAAGCCGCTGTATTTTAAAGGAACAGCTTGTTAGACCACGCATCGGCGAGGATGTCACACAGCGTAGAAAAAAATCATAAAAAAAGCATTGGAGGTTATTATGCAAATGCCCGCCGCGAGGGCAAGTCGCGGTGGGCATTTCAGTGAAATTTTAATAAATTAAGTGCTTAATTAGCGCTATCAGAGAGATTTTTTTGACTCTTACCGGCGTTAAGCGTCGATTTAAGCTGTTTCTCATCCAGCTGGCCGACCCATTTTGCCACCACTACGGTGGCCACACCGTTACCCACCAGGTTGGTTAAGGCGCGGGCTTCCGACATAAAGCGGTCGATGCCGAGGATAAGCGCCAGACCGGCGACCGGAAGATGCCCTACTGCGGATAGCGTTGCTGCCAGCACGATAAAGCCGCTGCCGGTCACGCCTGCGGCGCCTTTGGAAGAGAGCAGCAGCACCACCAGCAGGGTAATCTGATGGAAAATATCCATATGACTGTTGGTGGCCTGGGCAATAAATACCGCCGCCATGGTCAGATAGATCGATGTCCCGTCCAGGTTGAACGAGTAGCCGGTGGGGATCACCAGCCCAACGACGGATTTTTTACAGCCAAGCTTCTCCATTTTATCGAGCATGCGCGGCAGCGCCGATTCAGAGGAGGAGGTACCCAGTACGATCAGCAGTTCTTCTTTGATATAGGCAATAAACTTGAAGATATTAAAGCCGACCACGCGGGCAATTAAGCCCAGCACGATGACCACAAACAGCACGCAGGTGATATAGAAACAAACGATCAGCTGGCCCAGCTGTACCAGCGAACCGACGCCATATTTACCGATGGTAAAGGCCATTGCGCCGAATGCGCCAATTGGGGCGAGGCGCATAATCATATTGATGATGCCGAAAATAACCCGCGAGAAGCTGTCAATAAAGTTGAATACCAGCGTACCTTTATCGCCCAGGCGATGGAGTGCAAAGCCAAACAGCACGGCGAACAGCAGAACCTGCAGAATATTACCGCTGGCAAATGCGCCAATAACGCTACCGGGTATCACATCCAGCAGGAAGGCAACAATGCCCTGCTGTTCTGCCTGCTGGGCATAGACCGCCACGGCTTTCGCATCCAGTGTGGAAGGATCAACGTTCATCCCGGCACCTGGCTGCATCACGTTGACGACGATCAGACCGATGATAAGAGCGATAGTGCTGACCACTTCAAAGTAGAGCAGCGCGACCGCGCCGGTGCGGCCCACGGCTTTCATGCTTTCCATACCGGCAATACCGGTTACCACGGTACAGAAGATCACCGGAGCAATAATCATCTTAATAAGCTTAACGAAGCCGTCACCCAGGGGCTTCATTTGCGCACCCAGTTCGGGATAGTAATGGCCCAGCAAAACGCCGATAGCAATGGCGGTCAGTACCTGAAAATACAGGCTTTTAAACAGGGAAAGTTTCATAAAATATCCGTTATCGGCGGGAATTCGATAGGGCGAAAATAACACCCGGGTAACGGGATTGATATAACCGGAGGGAATACGGGGTCAGCCATAACGCAAATTTATGAACTGAATCACTTCAGCAGAAGATTCCTATAACCTCAGGTAAATTAACATTCTTCACGGTGATTTATCACTTTTCCAAGGGAAAAATAATAACGGTCGAACTGGCCTCGCGGTAAAGGTTCCGAATAGAGATAACCCTGACCGATATAGATATCACGCGCCAGCAGCCAGTCACGCTGTGCTTCGGTTTCTATCCCTTCCGCCACCACTTCCAGCTTGCTGATAGCGGCTATCGACGCCACAATTCGCACCATCGTGTCATCATCCGGCAGCGCAGACACAAAGCTGCGGTCGATTTTAATTTTGCTGATCGGCAGGGATTTAAACTGATTCAGCCAGTTCAGATTGGCATAGCCCATACCAAAATCATCCAGCGCGACGGAAATCCCCGCCTCATGCAGCGCCTGTAACAGATGCAGCGCGTGGTCAGACTCGCCTACCTGTGCGGTTTCGGTGATTTCCAGCACCAGGCTGCCGGGAGTAATGTTATGCCGATCGATATGTTCGCGCAGATGGGTAACCATATCGGCATCGCGCAGCTGAATCGGCGACAGATTAACGCTCAGTGTCAGCTCTATGCCCCGGTGCTGCCAGTCTGCCAGCAGGCGACAGGACTCCTCAAAGACCCAGCGCCCAAGGGCATTAATCACGCCGATCTCTTCTGCATTAACAATCAGGTCGCTCGGCAGGCACCAGCTGCCGTCCGGCTGCTGCATGCGCAGCAGGGCTTCTGCACCAATCACTTCGCCGCTGCGCATATCGATCTGCGGCTGGAGCCAGAGGGCAAACTTACCCTCTTCGATCCCTTGCAGAATGTCGAATTCCTGGGTCAGGCGCTTCTCGGCTTTTTCCGCCAGCTCAGAATCAAAGAACAGGATCTGATTTTTGCCCTGATGGCGGGCGGACATCATTGCAGAGACGGCACGCCCCATCAGCTCAGTGGCGTTCTGCCGGGTTTCCGCTCGCTGCGCCATACCGATGCTGACGTTGGGCCTCAGCTGCATATGCTGAAGACTGACCGGTTGATTAAGTGTTTGTAACAGGCTGTTCGCCAGCCGCAGCGCGCGGAACGGGTTATCCGCCTGTTTGACCAATAAAGCGAAGTCACAGTTGGACAGCTGCGCCAGCACCGTTTGTTCATCAATGCAGCCGCGGATTTTATCCACCAGCGTAAGCGTTAGCACATCCCGTTCGCTGTCGCTGACGATGCCGTTGGCGTCCAGCAGCGTCTCAATGCGCAGCACCAGTACGGTGAAGACACCACCGCCTTTCACCGATCGCAAATGCTGTTCCAGCAGCGCCAGGAACAGGGTTTTATTCGGCAGATCGGTGAGCGAATAATGCGTGCTCAGTCGGCTGATGTCCTCGTTCATCGCCCCCAGCGTTAGCTGGTTACGGTTGTAATTGCGGATCAGCAGGCCGATTTCATCGTTGCGGTGGTAGCGTGGCAGCGCCAGCTGGTGGTTCAGCAGTTCCTGCGGCGTGAGGTCCTGTAGATCCTGGGCGATTTTACGCACCGGGCGAACGATCAGGCGATTGATACACCAGCTGATAGCGACAGAGAGGATCAGGGCCAGCAGCAGGAAGGTGGTGACCATGGTTGCAACGGCGCTGAGGATAAACTGATACACCCGCCAGGAGTCGGCCTGCAGGATCAGCAGCGCCAGCGGTTTAGGATTCGCCGGTTCCACGGAGTAGAGCGGCACGGTGATCTGCACCGGCAGTTCAAACAGAGTAGCGATAAACTGCGGTACCGGTTTTTCCGGCTCGAAATCGGTATGCAGCGCCTGCAGGCCGTTGGGCAGCACCACTTCGGCACGCGCCAGGATTCCCGCCGGTCGCAGGGAGTTGAGGATGAATTCAGCCTGGGGGATATCCGCTTTCAGCACCGCCTGAGACAGCGGCTGGCGCACCGTATGGGCAACATTTTCCATTTGCTGGGCGTAGTCAATTCTGCGCTGCTGCACAAAGTGGAAAAGCTGTATAACGATAAAGATGCAGATGGTGACGACCGCAACGCCCGACACCGTTGCCATTTGCTTAATCGTTAGTGAACGACTGACGCGCAAGCCTGTTCTCCAAAGCCTGAATCCCCGGATTCATGGCGCATAAGGCAAAAAACTGCCCTGAGTATATCCTATGGCAACCGCTTGTTAAGCTATCACGCTCTGCGACTATCGGTTTAAGCGTTTTCCGATCGTTTTCCTCTCCGTCGCGGAAAGGCGACTGGCTCCTGAGAGCCAGTTACTGCTGCTGTTGCAGAAATGCCAGCCAGGTCAGCAGATGCAGGCTGGAGGAGTAGTAATCTTCGTTACTGCTCAGCGCATCGTTGAGATAACCGGTTTCATTCAGCGTTAAATCGCGCACCGACAGCAGGCCACCGGCCATATTGTACGGGGCTTTCTCGCCGCTTAACACATCGATCCATGCCGGTGTTTGCAGACGCTGGAAACCACCCCAGAAGCGCTGGAATGGGACCAGTTGAGGATTCTGCGCGTCGTACCAGTGCAGATAGAGCGGGATGCGGATGGCATCATAGCTAAAGCGCGGCGGCCAGGCTGCGGCCGGGGCAAAGGTGCCGTCGGCGTTCAGTGCTACCCAGTCCAGCGGCAGATTCGTATCGCCAAACCGCATTTGCGCCAGCAGCTCCATCCCGTCACTAATCAGCTGATTCCACACCTGAAGATGGCTGCGCCGCGCAAAGTCACGCCATGCCGGAAACACAAAGTAGGAAGGATTCAGGATCACGTAGCTGTTTTTATTGAAGCCCTGCGCGCCCGGCAGCATCACCGTGTAGCCGCCAAACGGGATAACGTTCTGTGCCAGAATGGCCCGCTGAATGGCGTCTGACGCTTTCAGGTAGGCCTGAACGTGCCATTTTTCCCCTGCCTGCTGTAGCGCCCACGCAATAAGCACATCACCATCGGAGGCATTGTTTTTATCCGCCACCGGGTCAGCCTGGGTCGGAATATAGCGCCAGTAGAACAGGCCATTGTTCGGGTTTTTTAGCGTGTTTTGCGTCCAGTTCCACAGCTTGTCAAAACTGGTGCGGTCGTTGTATTGCACGGCCATCAGCATGGCGTAGCCCTGCCCTTCCGTGTGGCTGACGTTTTTGTTACCGGTGTCCTGAATGCGACCATCACTGGTCATAAAGCGTGTCTTAAAACTGCCCCAGCCGTCCGCAGCAAAGGCCTGGGTACATCCCAGTGCCATTACCAGCATAATTACCGTCGCCCTCAACATCGCAATCATCGTATCACTCAGGCCTTATAGCGGAAGCGGAGTGAAACATCGCTGGTCGCTTCCACGCTCAGTGAAACGCGATCGTATCCTCCCTGCTCACGCAGCCAGCGGGCGTACAATCCGGTCAATACTGCGCTCAGAGCAAGATGCCACTGATGCAGCGGCAGTGCGCCATCTGCTACAGGCAGCGCCAGATGTTCAATAATCATTGCGCTTTCGGAAGGCTGAATGTCGATAAAGCCCCAGTTAAAGCGCGCCAGCACCTGGTTAATCTGCTTTTCCAAATCGCCAACGGTCGCCGCTTTACCCAGCGGGTAACGGCCCGCGAGGCTGTCCCCCATCTGCTGCAGGAAAGCCTGGCTTTCACGCTCGCCGGCATTGCCCATCATGCCGCCGATCATCACGCTCAGCAGGTCAAACCAGCCTGGCTGACACTGCTGCTGACGATAATATTGCAGGGTACGATCCTGTAACTGGCTCATGCTTATTGACTACCTCCCAGCATGTAACGGAAATAAAGTTGCGCCGTGCTTTCGTTATATTCACCAAAGGTGTCATAACCCAGCTGACCACCGACGGTGATATTTTTATTAATCTTGTAATCCGCACCCGCATGAAGATTATAGCCAACTCCGCTCTTACTGCCGCCGGAATAGTAGGCTTCTTTCGCAAAACCAGCAGTAACTGCTGATTCCAGCGCGGATTGCCACTCAGGATTGTTCGGATAATAGGCGCTGCGATCCTGGGTATAGGCCTGATAACCCGCCGAACCGCCGATGCGCACGCTCAGATCGTCATAGCTTTGCGAGTAGTCGATCGGGAAGGCAACGCTGACGAAGTTTTGCGGGCTGAAGTAGCCGCCCTGACCGTAGCTGTAGTAGCTCAGGTTCTTTTTGAAGTCCATCCAGCTCAGGCTGATACCGGTTTTCAGTTCGCGATCGTCGTAATGGTACGGACGAACGTAGGCACCGGCGTTGGCGACCAGGCTCTGGTTGCTGGCCACGTTTTCACCCAGATAGCTGTATGCCCCTGCACCGACGTAGAATCCGGCATCGCCGTCGTCATAGCTTAACAGGGCGTTACCGCCGTTTTTGGTCACCCGCCCCCAGTTGCTGCCGGAGAGCTTATCCTGCACGCCCACATAGGAGAGCAGACTGTCGGTGACGGCACGACGTTCCCCGGTCAGGATCAGCGTCAGGTAGTCGGTCAGCTTCGGTGCCCACTTCACGCCACCGACCATGGTGCTCAAGTCCTGGCCCAGCGGGGTACTGCCGAGGTCGATCTTATAGCTGGTGCCGGTCAGCGCCAGGTTCAGCTCAACGCCGCTGGCGTTCTGCGAGTCGCTGGTGCCGGTACTGGCACTGTCAACGCTCGGTTTACGCGTGGAGGCGATGAGATAGTTTTTCAGCGCCGTGTTGTTGTTCAGGCTGGTCAGGTTTTTCAACCCGGTGGCAGTCAGCGGGTTTAAATCTTCGAATTTCACACCATCCAGCGCGGTCAGCGCGGTGGCAACGCCCGGATTGGTGGTATTGAACGTCGCCAGGTCGGTCGCGTTTAAGCCACTGAGATAGGTCTGCTCGCTCTCAATCGTGCTGACCAGGTTACCGATAGCCTGTTCGGTTGCGCCGGAGCCGAGGCGACGATAGGCATCGCCGCTGGCGCTGCCTGCGCTGAGATTAATCGGCGTAACGGTAAAGTCAAAGTGCGCATCGCCCAGCGGTGAACTGGTCCAGGTCAGCGGCGCTTTGGCTTCGGTCAATTTACTGAGACCATTCTCGCCGTCGCGGCTGCGGATCTGTACCCCGGCCTGCATCCAGGTTCCGGTGTCTTTTTCCAGATCGGCCATCATGGTATCAATCTGGGCCAGCGTCTGGTTTTCTCTTAACAGCGGTGCATTACCCATGGTGAAGGTGGCGCCCGGAATATCGCGGTAATCACGATAGGTCGGCGACAGCTGCCACGGCATGGTTTTACCGTAGGTAGACGGTGAAGGACGCGGCGACAGCGTGGTGCGGTTGATAAACGGGTTGTCTGACATCGCCAGACCGCCAATCCCCGCGCTGCTGCCGGTATCGGCGCCCGAAAGCCCGATCACCTTGCCACGTGCGGTGCGCAGGTAGCTCAGCGCTTCGTTATGGTCGCCGTCGGCATTCGCCACGCGAGCCAGCAGCAGCAGGCGCTCAGGTGACTGCTGACCGCGCAGGCCGGTACTCAGTGAGCGCGCGCGTGGGACATCGTTCAGCGCCAGCGCCACGTTGATAGCGCCTTCACGCGCATCCTGATTCGGCGTATCGCGCGTCATCAGGTAGTCATAGACCACGCCGGCTTCTTTGTTCATTTTGCCGGACTGATAGAGCCGCGCCATGGCAAACATCAGGTCGGTGTTCTGCGGATCTTTCTGCAGGGCGGTAATCAGTTTGTCGTAGGCCGCAGCGTACTGTTTTTGCTCGCGCAGGCGGTCGACTTCATTGATCACGCCGCCGTTGCGAATACCGGCCAGCTGAGTTGGCGTACTGCGCGACTGGATTTCCGGGCTGCTGAGGAAGCTCTGCGCCTCGGCACCTAATCCTGCCTGCTCAAGTACGGCGGCCTGTGCGGCATAGTCCCCGGCATTGCCCTGCACGCCACGGCGCATGTTGCCGCGTACTACCGACACGGCGGTGCTCATATCGCCCGCCTGGGCCAGGGCTTTCGCCAGATTACCAGCATCGGACGGGCTGGACGGCGGGTTGGCTGCCAGCACTTTCAGCGTATTGGCGGCGGCGGCACTGTTGCCCTGCGCCAGGTACTGTTTTGCCACATCCATCTGCTGATTAAAGCTGGCCCGCTGTGCCAGCGTGCGCATATCGGCGTTCTGGCTGCGGGCCGGAATACGCGACAGCAGGCTGTTGGCCTGTGCCCACGATCCCGTTTCGCTGGCAAACAGCGCGGCGGCGTAAACTTCGTTGCTGGAGGCACCGTTGCGGTAAGCGGGCTGCATGACGCCTGCGGCCTGAGCCGAATTGCCCTGCTGCTCATAGATACGCGCCAGATCGAGGCGCAGCCACGGATCTGACGGGAAGCGCTGCATCCCCTGCTGGAGGATCGACACCGCACGCTGCGGGTTACCCGCGGCCAGCGCCTGCTTAGCCTCGTTACGCACCGGATCGCTGGTGGCGACCGGGCGCGGCGTGACCGCAGCGCGAACGCTGGCTGGCAGTGAGGCCAACAGCGTATTGGCTTCCGCCGTACGATTCTGCTGACGCAGCACGTAGAACAGGCCTTCTTTCGCCGGGCGGTTGTCAGGCTCGGTTGCCAGCACGCTGCGGAAGGTCTGTTCCGCCTGATCGAGCTGGTTGCTGCGGCGCAGCGCATCGCCACGGAACAGTTTGGCGGAAACGCCTTTTTCACCGGCGGCCTGAGTCAGTGGCTCACTGAGCGACAGCGCCTGTGCGGTATTGCCGGATTTCAGCGCCTGCTGGGCGGTAGCCAGCTGACCATAGAAGCGGGCATCATCCGCCTGCTGCTGACGCTGCTGGCTGTTATTGCCGCCCAGTTTGGCCGCACGCTCAAGGTAGTCGGCGGCCTGAGTATAATTGCCGTTGCGCTGGGCAACGTAGCCCAGACCGGCCAGCGCATCCGCATCTTCCGGGTTAACCTGAAGTACCTGGTCGAATGCGTTTTGCGCGCCGGAAACGTCGCCGCTGTTCAGTGCGTTAAAGCCCTGACCTTTGGTTTCTCCACCGACGTTTTTACGGTAGTAGGCCATCACCGCCGTATCCTGCGGATGGCGCTGCTGGTAGTTCTGATACAGCGCATCATCGGTCGGTTTCGGGCCCAGCCACAGCAGCGCCTGGCGCAGCGAGCGGTCGGCATCCGGATTCGCCGGAGCCATCGTTTCCAGCGACTGCAGGCCTTCACGACGGGTGGATTCCTGATAGGTCAGAGCTTTGGCCAGCGCCAGTTTGGCGGCGTTGTCCTGTGGGTTCTGGGCGCTGAACTGGCGCAGGTTATCGATCGCCTGCGGCAGCATGTTACGGTCACCGGCCATCGTCAGATAGTATTCCGCCGCCACGCTGGCAGGCGGCTGGTTGCCGCTGAACGTGTTGCGCCAGGTTTGCAGCGCGGCGGCGGTGTTGCCGGTGCGCGCCTGCTGGCGGGCCAGCGACAGCTGTGCTGCCGGAATCGACTGCATCTGGCGGGCGTTATCCAGCTCAACCAGACGCGGGTCCTGCGGCGACACTTCACTCAGCCTGGTACGCCATTTGGTCATGCCTGCGGTGTCGCCGTTCTGCTGCGACCACAGGGCCATCAGATACATCGCCTGGGTGTTATTGCCGTCCACCATCAGCACTTTCTGTAACGCTTCACGCGCCAGATTGTCGTGCGATTTCTGATGCCAGTAGTTTGCCTGGTCAAAAAGCGCCTGAACGGCCGGGTTGTTATCAGCCGCCATCAGCGGGAAGGAGATGACCGACAGCGCAAGGCTGCCGCCGATCATCCAGCGATGGCGAATTCTGGCGCTTAACTGTGTGAGTTGTGTTTTCATCATTCTTTTTTCTCGCCAGAGGAACGGGATGATTTCGGTGGATGCAGGCGACGCCATGAGTGGCGTTTCAGCAGCACGTAGGTACTTAATCCCACTAATGTCGAACACAGCAGTGCCACAAGGGCCATCAGAACGGAGTGCTGGTTGGCATACCAGACCACCATCATGTACCACGGCATTTGTCCGCTGGGGAACTGGGCGCCAACGCGGAAGCTGCGCACACCGGTTTCATCCGTAATGATAGCCGTATCGCCGCGAATACCGGCGTTGATGCGCTGCAAGGTTAAATCGTTGCTCAGGCGGTTCAGCTGATCGTCGTCGGTCGCGATGGTCATCACCACCAGACGGCTGCCGTTCCACGGCGAGCGATAGCTGACAAACCCACGCCAGTCTTCGTTAGAAGACAGATAGCGGTCGGCATCCAGTGATTGCCGTGACCAGTCGCCGGTCAGCCAGCTGCGCAGTTTTTCCAGCGTTCCCTGCACTTTCACGCCCAGCGTATGGCCGTGAACTTCATACGGTGAAGCGGCCAGAATCGACTCGTTGAAAGCAGTTTGACCGAGCGTGGACACCGCCAGGACATCGCTGTTTTCCAGACGTTCGCGCATGGCTCCGCCGCCAGGTACGCCGAACACCACGTTGTTGTAGGCCAGCGCTACGCCGGTGGCATTACCGGAACGTCCGGCCATGTTTAACAGCGCGCTGATTTCGGCATTAGCCGGCTTCTCAGGCAGCATCAGTACGGTCTGAGAATAGTCAGCCAGACGCGAGAACGGGAACGAGGCACCGACGAAGTAGGAGAGGTTCGGCAGCATCGCGAAGTGGCGCGTGTGGCTCAGATCGATCGAGGAGTCTTCTTCGATTCGGCTCTTAATATTGTTGTTGGTCAGAACGCTACAAGGTGCGTTGGCCTTCGGTTTGATATTGAAATAGAGCTGCAGCTGGTTATCACCGTAAATCAGATACGGGTCCAGTTTCAGCGTGTATTTCTCCTGGCGTGCGTCGCCGCCCAGGCGGTGCCAGATATTTTCCAACAGCCCGAGTTTATTGACCGTCAGATTACGCAGGAAGGTGCCGTTCAGGGTGACGTTAAGAACGGAGTTATCTTCATCAATCCAGTTTTCAGACGGGAAACGATAGTTCAGCTGCAGCGGCAGCGTATCGCCGTCCCACAGGAACAGATCCGGTGCCGCGCGGAAGTTAACCCGCAGCGCGTCATGCCAGATGCCGTTGGCAGTCAGGTTCTGATCCTGGCGCAGCAGCTCGCTCAGGCGAACCGGGCGCTCGGTATTAATCCAGCGCGGAGCGTCATAAGGTTTACGCAGCGGCAGCGTTTGCTGACCTACTTCCAGCTGGGCGCTGTCTACCTTCATTGGCTGTAACAGACGGGTTGCCGCCTGGCGCAGTTGCAGGTCGTCTTTACCGACGACCAGCAGCAGCTTGTAGACCGGGTTGTCCGGGTTATCGACGATTTTCACCAGCGGCACGCTGGTTTCCGGCAGCGTCAGGCTGGAAATCACTTCACCCGGGTGGCCGAACACCACGCCGTTTTTCTCCGGCAGCTGGCCGCGCAGCACCGGGAAGGTAATCCCACGGTAGTCCGCCTGAATGCCCAGCCACGACGCCAGGATTGCCGCCGCGCTGACTTCGCCCGGCTGAATATTTTCGCCAAACGCCATAGCGACGCTGGAGGAGTTCATCCGCAGCGGATCGAGGAACGGCCGCGGGAAATTGCTCAGACTGGTGCCGATGTTCAGCTGCTGACCTTCCAGCGACAGCGTGGTCGTTGGCAGGATCGTCACCTGGTACTGATCTTCGCTGTCGCGCTCGCACAGGAGCTGGTCAGCATCGTTAATTTTGAAGCTCAGGTTGTTGTTTGAGACCACCATCGCCGCGGGGATATCCAACTGATAGTCTTCACTTTCTTTATCCGACGCGCTCAGCGGCAGTGTACCCAGAGGCTGACCGTTCATCATCAGCTGCAGCGAGGTATTACGCGCCGCCAGCGCGGAAGAGACCTTCAGCGACAGATTCAGACGCGCATTGGTGATCACTTCATCGCCCGGCAGCGTAAAGGTGATACCGGACTGCAGCTGGCCACCGGTCAGCAGCACGCCCTGCGGCTGGCCCATCTGTGCAACCGTCACCGTGCTGGAGAGCGGCTGATTCAGGGAGACCATCGGTGAGGTATTAGCAGGCGGTGCAGGAAGCGGAGGCAGCCCCGGCAGCTCGGCCACCGATCCCGGCGGCAGCGCAGGTTCGTTGCCCGCAGGCAAGCCGTTTTCCGCGCCCGTTGCCGGTGCTGGATTGTCTGATGCCGCAGCGGGCTGATCGTTCTCTTCAGCTTCTGCGCCGTTACCCTGGTTGGCAGGAACAAAGTTATTCAGTAAGTTGCCAAACTGCGAATTGTTGTTGGCCGTATCTGCGGCGTTGAGGTTGCTCAGTGTCAGCGCAGTACTCAGGCACAGTGCGCGAAGTATCAATTGCTTCATGCCACTCCATCCTTCTCAGCATGCATACGGCGCTTTTTATTCGCGCGGCGATCTTTCCAGGTCAGCCAGAACAGTTCGAATACTGTACGAATGATATTCACCAGCGAGCGCAGCGGATTATCTTTTGGCCCTTCCGGTTTCAGCCAGGCATCGGCGCGGGACAGCACCACGCGCACCAGCTCACGGCGGCGCGACAGCGGAATATCCTTAAACTGGAAGCGCAGCACGCCGGAATCAGCGCTGATCAGATGAACCGGAATCGAGATAGCGCCGGAGTGCAGCATCAGTTCGATCTCTTCAATTTCATCATTCTCGAAGCGCTGATCCGGAGCGGTCAGCTGTGCGCCGCCCATCGACAGGTTGATGGTGTGGCAGCGTGAGGAGATACCGCTGGCATAGTGCACAATTGCCGGGATATTCACGTCGATACGAATGGTTTTACGTACCTGCTTGGTTTCGCGCGCCACGGCAATCGCCGCCATCAGTATCACCAGGCTGAAGGTGGCCCAGCCGACGTTCAGCGCAATAACGTAAGGGTCTACGCCGAAGTAGTCGTGAGCGGTGGCGCGTACGATGCCGCTGATCACCCCGGCTGCCAGCAGCAGGGCACAGATCACGTGTGGGCGTACGATGTTGAAGTCGAAGAAGCCGACGTCCAGCAGGCCGCCTTTATCCGTTACGTTAAACTTACCGTGCTTCGGCGAAATCATCGTCAGCAACGTCGGGATCACCAGGTGGAATGCCATCACCGTTTCGTAAATTTCACCCCAGAAGGTGGCGCGGAAACGGCCATTCATACGGGAGTTCACGTACAGCGACAGCACCAGGTGCGGCAGCACGTAGGCGAAGATCAGGCTGGCCGATGAGTGAATAATGTTCAGGTTAAACAGCAGGTAGGCCAGCGGCGCCGTCAGGAACACCACGCGCGGCAGACCGAACTGGAAGTGCAGCATGGCGTTGAGGTAGCACAGGCGCTGCTGCCACTTCAGGCCACGGCCCAGCAGCGGGTTGTCCACGCGGAAAATCTGCGTCATGCCGCGCGCCCAGCGGGTACGCTGAACGATATGCAGACCCAGGCGCTCGGTAGCCAGACCGGCGGCCAGCGGGATGGCCAGAAACGCGGAACCCCAGCCCAGTCGCTGCATTTTTAATGCGGTGTGCGCATCTTCGGTCACGGTTTCCACCGCAAAACCATTGATCTCTTCCAGCGCGGAACGACGAATAACGGCACAGGAACCGCAGAAGAACGTTGCGTTCCAGTTATCGTTACCCTGCTGTACCGGGCCGTAGAACAGCGCGCCTTCGTTAGGGATTTCGCGAGCGGCTTTCAGGTTACGTTCAAACGGGTCCGGCGAGTAGAAATAGTGCGGCGTTTGCAGCAGCGCCAGCTTGTCATCTTTCAGGAAGGCACCCACGGTGGCCTGCAGGAAGGTGCGGGTGGCTACGTGGTCACAGTCAAAGACGGTAATCAGTTCACCCTTGGTGATTTTCATCGCGTGGTTCAGGTTACCGGCCTTGGCGTGGCGGTTGTCGTCGCGGGTGATATAACCCACGCCGACGTCGGCGGCGAAGCGGGCAAATTCGCTGCGCTTGCCGTCATCCAGTAGGTAGATCTTCAGCTTGTCGCGCGGGTAGTCGATACACTGTGCGGCCAGCACGGTGTCGCGAACCACATCAAGGCTTTCGTTATAGCTGGGAACGTAAACGTCCACCGTCGGCCAGAGTGAAATATCATCGGGCAGCGGTTCAATCGTGCGTTTAAGCGGCCAGGAGGTCTGCAGGTAGCCGAGAATTAAAATCAGCCAGACGTAGAGTTCGGCGATAAACAGGCCGATACCCAGAATCGCTTCCACTTCGGAATTGAAGTGCAGGGTTTCGGTAGCGCGCCAGTATATATAGCGGGTCGACATGATCGCGGAAAGAAATACCATGATCAGCGAGACCGGCTTGCTCTTAATAAAGCCCAGCAGGAACACAATACCGATGGAAATCAGACCAAAGGTATATTGTTTCTGGCTATCCATCGGGGTGATAACGATTACCGCCGCAACGGGCAGTAAGATGAGTAAGAGCAGATAAAACAGGACTTTATTCATAAGTCATCCTGAACACGTGTGGGTATAATTCTTCGTGGCGCATTTCACCACGCGTCTTCAGGCATCCGTGCCAGGTTCCTGTGACCCGCTCTAGCGAGACTGAAGCGGCGCATGCATCTCGCCGTCGCCGACTTTAATATCAAGCAGCGCGGAAAGACGTTTACCGATCAGCTCGATATCGAATGCGGCAGCGGATACGGAACTGAAATCAAAAATAGACTGCTGTGAGGCGTTGGCTTCAGCCACGCTTTCATCACGGTTTACTACACCGATAAGCCTGTCGCCCAGGCGCTGCTGCATAAACAGCGTCACATCGCGGCTGATATTGCGGCGACTGTCGCTCTGGTTCAGCACAAAATAGTGGCCTTTACGATGATTCAGGGCGCTGCCAATCAGTTTTTCATTTTCCACCTGCGGCAGCAGCGACAGCGAAGCCGTGTCGGCCAGCATCACCACCAGGTGCATATCGGCCAGTGCCGCCATGGCTTTCAGCGCCGGGCCAGGGCCCGGAGGGAAATCAGCGATAATCACCAGACCGGGATAGTTCAGTACGGTGTTCAGGCCCCGGATAATAAAGTTCGGATCGTGGGTCAGATTATCTTCGAACTGCATACGCTGCTGTTCGGTTACATCACCGTAAGGCAGAACAAAGATGTTCCCGCCGGTGGTGAGAATGGACTGGCTCCAGTCGGAAGATTCGGCAGATTTGGCAACAAAGCCGCGTCCGTCCGACAGCGGTACACCAAAATGCAGACGCAGCGCATTCTGCACGTCAAAATCGATCGCCAGCACTTTGCTACCGTTGCGGGCAAGCGCGTGTGCAAGGTTGGCTGCCATGGTGGTTTTACCCACACCGCCTTTAGGGGAACAGACGCAAACTAACGGCATGAGGCAATTTTCTCCAGCAGGGATTGTAATGGCATCTCTTTAGAAACGATCTGTTCAGCCGAGCCGTGTGCCGGGCTGAATAACTGTTTATAGCTGATATTTGAAGATGTTGCCGCAGGCTGCGCGTGCGGCTGTATCGCCTGGCTACTGGCAAAAAGCGGCGAGGTTGCTGGCGGCTGCGACTGATACAGCGGTTGCGGCGAAACCTGCTGGGACGCATAGTACGGCTGCTGCACAACCTGCTGTGGCTGATACTGTGGCGGCACCTGCTGCGGATGCGGCTGATACTGCGGTGCGGCAACCTGCTGAGGCGGTGGCGCTACCGGCGGCGACTGCAGCAGTGCATTCAGCTGTGGCTGTACAGGCGGAGGCGGCAGCGGGAAGCCTGATTGCAGCAGGGGCTGAGCGTTCGGCTGTGTTGGCTCCGGCTGCTGTTGTAACAGCGCGTTGAGCTGCGGCGCAGTGGGCTGCTCAAGCGGAGCATCAGGCTTTTTCTGCGCAGTGTTTGGCTGTGACTTCGCCAGCTGATCGAACAGCGAGCCTGACGCCTGAGCAACAGACTCCGGACGCAGATCGGCGACTTTGGTCAGCTGTACCGCTGGTTTCGCTGGTGCAACAGGCGGAACTTCCGGCTGCGGCGTAACGGGTGCGGATGCTTCAGGCGGCGTGCCTGGCTTCAGCGATGATGAAATGCTATCGAATAACGATGCGCCCACCGATGGCGTGCGGTCCTCCAACGCGGAGAATGACGGCAACGGTTGTGCGGGCGCAGCGGCTACCGGCGGAGCCAGCAGCACCGACGGATCGATAGGCTGAGGTGCAACAACATCAATCCTCTGACTCTTATCCAGCACCGGGTCGGTACCATCACTGAGCAACTGCTTGATAATGGCCCAGTTTGAGCTGTCAGAATGGAGTGACTGCTCGGACATATCTTTGAATTCGATGTGGTTTGTTTGCGTCTTTTCTTTAAAACGCTGCAAGTCATCATAACTTTTCATAGAAGCGATCGCGCAGAAGGAGGATTTCCCGGCAATATAACACACTCTTTTTGAAATCGTCAGATTAATCTCAGCGCGCAGTTTACTGATTTTCAATCAGTAAATTAACGGGTTACTAGCAAAATTATTTATTGCCAACGTCACTTATCATAATAGTGACTATGTTATTAAACTGGATAATTTTACTGGATTAAGGGCTTTCATTTCACAAACTTGAAATAGCTTAAAAATAGTTATTAACTTCTTTTCCTTAATTTTCCTTTGGATTATTAAGGTTATCCGTTAACTCGTTCTCAGTATTGGAAAAAAAAGAGACTTCCGATTAAACGACTCTTTTACTTATCTTAAGTGTTTAAGGTGGGTACAGTTTCAGCGTTGTTAAAAAGAAAGCGGAGCTAATCTCCGCTTTTGCATTATGACCGTTTTCAGGCAGCCGGTTCGCTCTCATCCTGTTCAACGGCGAAGCAGGCGACCTGCTGACCGCCCCAGGATTTTAGCTGCGGCTGTAGCTGGGTGCAGGTGCCAAGCCGCCGACGGCAGCGGGCGTTAAACGCACATCCCGGCGGTGGATTCAGCGGGCTGGGCAGCTCGCCGGTCAGTTTGATACGCTCGCGCCGATCGTCCGGGTTAAGACGCGGCGTGGCGGAAAGCAGCGCCTGAGTATAAGGATGCCGCGGATTAGCGAAAATCTCCTCTTTGGTTCCCTTCTCTACGCAGCGTCCCAGATACATCACCATTACTTCATCGGCGATGTGCTCTACCACCGACAGATCGTGAGAGATAAAGATGTAGGAAAGCCCCAGCTCCTGCTGCAGGTCCATCATCAGATTCAGGACCTGCGCGCGGACCGACACATCCAGCGCGGAGACCGGTTCATCGGCAATCAGCACGTCCGGGTCAAGCATCAGGCCACGGGCAATAGCAATACGCTGGCGCTGGCCGCCCGAGAACATATGCGGATAGCGATCGTAGTGCTCCGTTTTCAAGCCCACTTTCGCCATCATCGCCAGGGTTTTCTCCCGGCGCTCGGCTTTAGTCAGGTTGGTATTGATTACCAGCGGCTCTTCCAGGATCTGGCTGACTTTTTTACGCGGGTTGAGCGAGCCATACGGGTTCTGGAAGACAATTTGAATCTTCTGCCGCCGCATCTGCTGCGCCTGCGGGTCGTGCTTCAGCAGGTCCTGTCCCTGATAGAACAGCTGGCCTTCGGTCGGCGTTTCAATCATCGTCAGAAGGCGGCCCAGGGTGGATTTACCACAGCCGGACTCCCCCACCACCGCCAGCGTTTTACCGCGTTCGAGGTTAAACGATACGCCGTCCAGCGCTTTCACCAGTCGTTCCTGGCCAAACAGGCCTTTTTTAACCGGGTAATGTTTCTTCAGATCGATCGCCTGCATCAGCAGGGTCGGATTCGTTCCTTCAGGCTTCATAAGTAGGTCTCCCGGCATCATCCAGTGGGAAATGGCATTTGGACTGACGCCCTGCAAGATCGCGCAGCGGCGGTTCTTCCGATCGGCAGCGGTTGGTGGCGTACGGGCAGCGTGGATTCAGCAGACAGCCGTTGGGCCGGTCATATTTACCCGGCACGACGCCCGGCAGCGAGGCCAGTCTTGCCTTGTCGGTGGAAAATTCCGGCAGTGCGCGCAGCAAAGCCTGGGTGTAGGGATGGCGCGGTGCTTTAAAGATATCCACCGCTTTACCGGTTTCCACCACCTGCCCGGCATACATCACAATGATGTGCTGCGCGGCTTCGGCGACCAGCGCCAGATCGTGGGTGATGAGGATCAGCGCCATATTTTCCTGGCGCTGCAGATCCAGCAGCAGCTCGATGATCTGCGCCTGAATGGTCACATCCAGCGCGGTAGTCGGTTCATCGGCAATCAGCAGCTTAGGTCGACAGGCAATCGCCATCGCGATCATCACGCGTTGACTCATGCCGCCCGACAACTGATGTGGATAGACATCCAGCCTGGAGGCCGGATCGGGGATACCCACCTGGTTCAGCAGATCGATCGCGCGCTGGCGGCGGGTACGGCGATTACCGCCCTGATGCACCTTTATGGCTTCCATAATCTGGTAGCCCACGGTGTAGCAGGGGTTCAGGCTGGTCATCGGGTCCTGGAAGATCATCGCGACCTCCGAACCCACCAGCTGGCGGCGCTCTTTCTCGGAAATCTGCTGCAGGTTGCGCTGATCGAAGACCAGCTGATCTGCCATGACCTTACCGGGATAGTCGATCAGCCCCATGATTGCCAGTGAACTGACGGATTTACCGGAGCCGGACTCGCCGACGATACCGACCACCTGCCCCTGTTCAACCTGGTAGCTGATGCGGTCTACGGCGCGGAACGGTGCTTTTTCGTCACCGAAATGCACCGAGAGTTTATCTACAGTTAATAGTGCCATCTCGCTGCCTACTGTTTGAGTTTCGGGTCAAGAGCGTCGCGTAAACCGTCGCCCATCAGGTTGAATGCCAGTACCGTCAGCAGAATGGCAACACCGGGGAAGGTGACCACCCACCAGGCACTTTGCGCATACTGCAGTACGTCGGAGAGCATGGTGCCCCACTCCGGCGTAGGCGGTTGCGCCCCCATACCCAGGAAACCCAGCGCGGCCATATCGAGGATCGCGTTGGAAAAGCCAAGAGACGCCTGTACGATCAGCGGTGCCAGGCAGTTCGGTAAGATATTGATAAACATCTGGCGCATCGCCCCTGCCCCCGCCACGCGCGAGGCGGTAACGTAGTCACGGGTCACTTCCACCAGTACCGCCGCGCGGGTCAGGCGGATATAGTGCGGCAGGGCGACAAAGGTCAGCGCCAGCGAGGCGTTGACAATTGACGGGCCAAAGATCGCCACCAGCACCAGCGCCAGCAGCAGGCTTGGCAGTGCCAGCATGATATCGACCAGGCGCATAATCGCCGCATCAATCGCACCGCCGACGTAGCCGGCAATCAGGCCGAAGACCACGCCCATAATCAATGACAGAACCACCACCAGGCAGCCGACCAGCAGCGACAGGCGTGCGCCGTACATCAGGCGGGAAAGAACATCGCGGCCAACATCATCCGTACCAAGAAGGTACTGCCAGCTACCGCCTTCCTGCCAGGCCGGCGGGCGCAGCAGCGCGTCGCGGAACTGCTCTGCCGGTGCATGCGGTGCCAGAACGTTGGCAAAAATAGCGATTAAAATCATTACGACGACGTAAACCAGGCCGATCACCGCGCCTTTGTTACGCTTAAAGTAGTGCCAGAATTCCTGTAACGGGGTCATCGGCTTGGGTGCAGCAGGGACGCTGCCCGGATCTACAACAGACATAGTGGCCCCTTATTTCTTGTGGCGTATGCGTGGATTGACCACGCCGTAAAGCACGTCGACCAGCAGGTTAACGAGGATAATCAGCGTGGCAACCATCAGCACGCCGCCCTGGACGACCGGATAATCGCGGCGCTGGAGTGCGTCGATCAACCAGCGACCCAGGCCTGGCCAGGAGAAGATGGTTTCGGTCAGGATTGCACCGGCCAGCAGCGTGCCGACCTGCAGGCCGATCACCGTGACCACCGGCAGCATCGCGTTGCGCAGCGCGTGGACGATAATCACCCGCATCGGGGTCAGCCCTTTGGCGCGCGCGGTGCGGATATAATCCTCGCCCAGCACTTCCAGCATCGCCGAACGGGTCATACGCACAATCACCGCCAGCGGAATGGTGCCCAGCACCACGGCAGGCAGGATCATATGCATCACGGCATCAATAAAGTCGCCCGGCTCGCCCCAGATCAGGGTGTCGATCAGCATAAAGCCGGTCAGCGGCAGCGTGTCGTCGAGGAAGACCGTATCGCTGATGCGCCCGGACACCGGGGTCAGGTTGAGCTGCACCGAAACCAGCATGATCAGCATCATGCCCCACCAGAAAATCGGCATGGAATAACCGGTCAGGGAGATACCCACCGCGGTATGATCGAAAATTGAACCGCGTTTAACCGCGGCCAGCACGCCAACGGGGATACCAACGATCACCGCAAACAGCATGGCGCAGATGCCCAGTTCCATTGTCGCTTTGAAGCGCGGAACAAATTCGTCCCATACCGGAATGCGGCTTTTCAGCGACATACCTAAATCGCCGTGCAGCACGTTCCAGACATAGGTGAAGTATTGCTGCCAGAGTGGCTTATCCAGACCAAGCTGGGCCAGCAGCTGAGCGTGACGTTCAGCGGAGATCCCGCGTTCACCTGCCATAATCAGCACCGGGTCGCCGGGGATCATGTGGACAAACGCGAAAGTTAACAGGGTGATACCAATAAACGTTGGGATAACGAGTCCCAGCCGTCGGAGTATGAACTGCAGCATATTCCGTACTCTCTTCTGTTTCCCGCCGGTCTTAGCCTGCGGGATTATTATTGCTCACATCTTGTAGCCGGGTAGACCCGGCCACGACGCAGCGAACTGCGCCTTGACCTGAATAAACAAGGATTAAGCGGGCTTCGAAACATCGAAAGGGGTTGAACAGCCACCGATGCGGCTCTTCAACCCCTCATCGGGTTCGTTACTCGGCGATATCAACCTGGGCAAAGTAGTGTCCGCCCAGTGGATCAACCACGTAGTTGGACACTTTTTTGCTCACTGGCTCATACACGGTTGAGTGGGCAATGATCAGTGCCGGAGCCTGGTCATGCATCACCACCTGAGCCTGCTTGTACAGTTCGATACGCTTGTTGTGATCCTCAGTCGCACGGGCAGGCTGAATCAAATCTTCAAACGATTTGTCACACCAGCGTGAATAGTTCGAACCGTCTTTGGCTGCCGCACAGCTGAACAGGGTGGCAAAGAAGTTATCCGGATCTCCGTTATCACCGGTCCAGCCCATCATCACGGTCTGGTGTTCACCGGCTTTCGCGCGCTTCAGATACTCGCCCCACTCATAGGTGACGATCTTGGCCTTCACGCCAATCTTCGCCCAGTCGCTCTGGATCATTTCCGCCATGCGGCGAGCGTTCGGGTTATATGGACGCTGTACCGGCATTGCCCACAGATCGATGGCAAAGCCATCGGCCATGCCAGCTTCTTTCAGCAGCGCTTTGGCTTTTTCCGGGTCGTAGGCGTAGTCCTTCACGGCGTCGTTGTAGCCCCACATGGTTGGTGGGATCAGGTTTTTCGCCGCCTGTCCTGCACCCTGGTAAACCGCGTCGATGATCGCCTGCTTGTTCACCGCCATGGTCAGCGCCTGGCGAACTTTCAGGTTATCCAGCGGCTTTTTCTCAACGTTAAACGACAGATAGCCGACGTTCAGACCCGGCTGCTCCATCAGGTTGATTTTGGTGTCCTTCTTCATGCTGGCGATGTCAGCAGGATTTGGATACGGCATCACCTGGCATTCGCCTTTCTGCAGCTTGGCGTAGCGCACCGATGCATCAGGGGTGATGGAGAACACCAGGCGGTCAATCTTCGGCTTCTCGCCCCAGTATTCCGCGTTGGCTTTATAGAGAATGCGTGAATCTTTCTGGTACTGCTGCAGCTGGAACGGACCGGTACCGACCGGGTTAAGATCGACTTTTTCCGGCGTGCCCGCTTTCAGCATGTTGTCGGCATATTCCGCAGACAGAATAGAGGCAAAGTCCATTCCCAGGTCGGCGAGGAACGGCGATTCGGGGCGGGTCAGAACGAAACGTACGGTGTTGTCATCAACCTACTCAATTTTGCTGATCAGGTTAGGCATATCCATGCCTTCAAAGTATTCGTAGCTGCCGCCGGAAACGCCGTGATACTTGTTGTTTTTATCCAGCTGGCGTTCGAATGTGAAGACCACATCGTCGGCGTTAAAGTCACGCGTCGGCTTAAAGTCTTTGGTCGTTTGCCACTTCACGCCCTTACGCAGATGGAAGGTATAAGTTTTGCCATCTTCACTGACATCCCATTTTTCCGCCAGAGCCGGGTGCAGTTCGGTGGTACCGATGGTGAATTCCACCAGACGGTTATAAATCTGGCGCGAGCTGGCATCGTAGGTGGTACCGGAAGTAAACAGCTGAGGGTTAAACCCTTCCGGCGATCCTTCAGAACAATAAACCAGGGTTTTCGCCTGTACGCTGGCGGCCATCATTAGTGCGATCGCGCTGAAACCGACCTTCAGCATCCCGGATTTAGTCAGGGAAATACTCATGCTTAGCTCCAATAGTGATGTGATGTTGTGTGTTGCGTGCCGACCGATAATTTTTTTGTGTGGTCTGGCGTAATGCCTTGCGGCGTCAGTCCTGGGAGCGGAGTTTGCGGTTTCCATACGATTGAGAAACCTTCAGACAAATCTCCTTACCTTTTGTGCTGGGGTTTCAATTTGTCAACAGTTTCAAGGAACGTCAATACAATCGTAGTGTATTTACGCAGAGTGTGAGAAACCGCATGCAAATATTAAAAAAACAATTAGCTCTATTTTGCGGATTAAAAACTTATGACTTCGTCACAAAACCAGATTAATCGCTAAATACGATGCTGATATCCAGCGGATCGCGTTGAGAAAAAACCTTTAAAATAAACCGAATAACCCCGTCTGTGGCGCGATAAAATTATCCATATGGCTATCTTATAGATAAATATGCTGCAACGGCCCGGTGAAAAATCGTCGTTTAACGTGAATCGGACATCAACATAATTCGTCGCGAATTAAGCTTTTATTTTTATGTATAACATGATGTTAGGTTGTTTTTATGTCGGACTTAATGCGGGTTGAAACGGTGGATAATTTTGCAACAGTAGAGTTTTATGTTGGGGGTGGGGAGATTGTCGGTGACTTCTTGCCTGTAACGGTAGTGGCGTTCGCGGGCGGGTCCCGGCTCTGATCGGCTGGTCCTCGCGCCACGCGCTGCGTGGTTCCCTCACGCCGTTCGTCAGCCTGTCGGACCGCCGCAGACGGGCCGTCCTGGCCCGGCTGCGGCTTTTGGCCGCGTCCATGCGGCCAAATCCTGGCTTCCTCGCTTCGTTCAGCGCTGTGGATTGCCGGTTCAGAGCCGGAACCCGCCCGCTCTGCGGATTTAGCGTCGTTTGTTTTAAATGTCGGCCTGGTATTTGAATTGGGGGTGGCGTACTGGGGGAAAGGTCGATCTGGCGGTTTTACTGGCAGGGTATTCAGGTGTGGGGGTAGTAACGGGCAGGATGTTCTCCTACCCGATTAAGCTGCAAATCGATGAAAGCCAGCACCACGCCGGTCCGTCGACGTGATTGAGTTTTGGGTAACCTAAGCCAGAGGGGCTTATTTTGCCGTACTGCCCTCTGCTACTGCTTTCGGGTCGGCACACCAGTTATTCGCCTGCTTAATACCGCCGTTGGGTGAGGTATAGCCCAGGCAACCCATAATGGTATCGAACAGCTCTACATGGCGATGCGTTTTGCCCGCGTGTTGCTGCTCCTGCAGGCGTTCAAATGCACTTTTGTTGTTGGCATCAGCCAGATACTTGTCCGACGCCCAGACAATCATCGGCACGCGGAACTGCTCCGGTGGGGCCATATTGCGCGGCGTGCCGTGCAGGTGCATGTTGTCGCTGATGGATTCACCGTGATCCGAGGCGTAAAACACGATGGCTTTCTTATCGCGCAGCTGGTCGAACACGCTGTCCAGTACCGTATCGGTATACAGCACCGAGTTGTCGAAAGCGTTAATCAGCATGGCTTTACTGCATGTGTCATCCACCCCCATGCATTCCGGCTGATAGCGCGCGTACTCACGTGGGTAACGCTGCGAGTAAAGATAATGGGAGCCTTTGGTGTGCAGCACCACCAGATGTTTCCCCTGTGGATGGCGATCGATTGATGCCTTCAGCTCCGGGATCAGCAGCATGTCATCCACCGACTTGCCCTGATTACGCTGCTCGGAGCCAATCTGCTCGCGGAAAACATAGTTGTCGGCGTCGGTATTGTTGTAGAACCATACCTCACTCTGCATAGCGAACAGCTCAGAGCTGAATCCTAACTCTTTCAGCACGGCGAAGACGTTCTGTTCTTTCAGCGTGCGTCCCGGGTTATCCATGGTACCGCCCTCGCGAACGAACATGCAGCGCAGGGAAAGCTTGGTGGCGGTATCACAGGATTCGCCACGGAAGGCGACCAGATTTTTTTCATGGGAGAGTTTCGGTGTGGTATCTCGCTCATAGCCCAACAGGCCCATGTGGTCCCAGCGCGTGGTTTCACCGATCACAAATACCACGTAGGTGTCGTCCAGACCCGCAGGCGGCGCAACGTAGCTAAACTTCTTCGCCGGATCGAGCAGGTCATCATGCTCCATCTTTTCATCGTAGCTGGTATAGGCAAACAGCCCCAGCGCGGAAAGCCAGTTTGACGGCAGATAAGAGTGAGCCACGACGCCACCGTAGCTTGGCAGGTCAATATTGGTCAGTTTCTCGTTGGCGCTTTGCAGCTTATCGAAATAGCGAATCGGCAGCCAGACCAGAGCGACGGCCAGCAGCAGCGCCAGCAGCGGTTTAATACGCTGGCCTGGGGTTTTGATTTGTTCCAGCAGCGTCATTCGTTGTTTATTGGTCCAGATCAGCACCAGCGGCACGATGCTGACCAGCACCATCCACAGAATAAAGTGATATCCCACGACCTCTTTCGACAAATCAACGTCGGTAGTCATGACCGACGCGACAATCCCATAACCAATAACCACGTTGAAGAAGGTCATGTAATAGCTGGCCGAAACGGATATCAGCACCAGCAGGGTCGCGGTAACGCGATAGAACCATTTCCCACCCAGCGACAGCAGGCGCATCAGGAAGAAAGTGAGCAGAACCGCTGCGGTCACTTCCGCCAGTGCGGAGAGCCACTGCATGGGTTTAAAACTGGAGAACAGAGGATCAAAGCGTCGGTAAAATACTGAAATATTTAAGAAAATACCGATATAAACGGCCAGCATCAGAGATGACTTTTGCTGGGTAAGCATTCTAATATAATTCATTGGGATTTTAGTCCTGGCATGACCTAAACAATTTCTATACACATTCTGAACATTTATCAGACCCTGGTGCTGTCAGAGAGTTCGGAAAAAACCTATAAACCTAAATTCCCTTTTATAAACAAACTATTCTTACAGCATAAATGCCGATACAGATGACCATGGCCGATCGTTAATCATGCTGAGTGATGGCATTCTGTTAACTAACAATTCAGCCGATACAATCGCCTCTTTCGAAGTCAATCGGGGAAAATCACCATGCATACACTCGAAGAACGTGCCCGGCGGTATGCCACTAAAGCGCATGCGGCGGCTGGACAGAGACGCAAGTATACCGATGAACCCTATATCGTCCACCCCGAAGCGGTAGTGGAACTGGTTCGCAGCGTCAGTGATGATGAAGAAATGCTGGCTGCCGCCTGGCTGCATGATACCGTTGAAGATACTCCCGGCACACTCGGTGATATTAAAGCGCGTTTTGGTGAACGGGTCGCTTCTCTGGTTTCTATGCTCACAAACAGCGGAAATATTCCCGGCCAGAACCGTGCCGCGCGAAAAGTCGCTCACTTTCGTCATACGGCTGAGGCGTCACCGGATGCCCAGACGATTAAGCTGGCCGACATTATCGACAATACTCGTTCTATTATTCATTTCGATCCGCATTTCGCCCGTATCTATCTGGTTGAAAAGCGCGTGCAGATAGCCTTACTGACCGCTGGAGATCAAACGCTATGGCAGTCCGCCAATCGAATTATTGAACAGGGTATCCATCAGCTCGGCCAGCCACCTTACAATGTTTCCGACGACTGGTTTGCTCTTCAGGAAGCGAAATATCGATAAGTATTGATAACCAGCGGACACAGATTCCGTTTCTAAGCAGGCGGCTACCCTGGCATTCTGTGCGATTGTATGGTCCACGGCATAGAATGCCAGGAATTCTGATTTCACATCTCTATAATTGCCCGCAGCTTAGTTTACCGGGGGCAATAATGTCTGAAGATCTGCTTACAATTAGAAATAAAATTGGTGTTTTTTTTATCTTTGCAGCATTTCTTAGTGCGATGATGGGATTAGTATTTATTGATGTGGTCTGGATGAGTGATGAGATGCATGAAGCTTCATTTACGGAAATCACTCAGGAATTAATACTGGGTGCGATTGTATTTTTGTTTATTCTTCATGCCAGAGATTCTGTGGATCAGCAGCCGATACGAATTCTGGTCGCTGGCTTTTTCGCCTGTATGTTGATTCGTGAGCTGGATTTTTTGTTTGATAAAATCAGCCATGGAAGTTGGTTTTGGTTTGCTCTGGCAGTTACGGTTGTTTCACTTATCGCTGCGCTCAGGCACCCTCGTTACCTGATTTCGGGCCTGGCTGATTTTATGCGACATCCTGCCTGGGGAATGATGGTGGCCGGCATGCTCACTATCCTGGTGTTTTCACGCCTGTTTGGTATGAATGAGTTATGGCGGCATCTGATGCCAGATGGTTATAACCGCACGGTGAAAAACATGGCAGAAGAAGGGAGTGAACTGCTGGGATATACCCTGTGTCTTTTTGCTACGTTCGGGTATTTATTCACCGAAAAGAAAAAGTAAAAGAAAGATTGATCGCGCAATTAAGATGGCTTTTTAAACATGATGCTTGTTAAATGTGCGATCAATTATATCGACTGTACTGTATCAGAGTAAACTGTATTGTTTTGTCCTGTAATTATCAAAAAATCATATTGGTTATTTTTTTTAATAACATTAAACTATAAAATATCCATGGGTTTCAACAAATAATAAGGTAGGTTGATTTTTATGTTGCAAGCTGCGGAATATTCGCAACGCATTCACCTTTAGTCTGGTGATAGATACCTGATTGAGTCTTTACTTTTGATATTTTTTCAGCTTTACCTGCAATTCTGACCTCCTCAACCTTGATCTGATGGCATAAGCGGCGCGTACCCTGAGCTTTTACCTTTCTTGTCTGGCAGATTATGACGTCTGTCTTACGTAAAATATAAGACAGCTGGAAGGATGCCCTGCGCTCGGTAATAGCAAAGACGTCAGAAACTTGTTTATGTCCAATCCACGTTTTCTGCATCAGACCCCATAATGCGATAAGAACATATAAAGGCTGGTCGGCATGCTCACTTAATTCCGCAGGCACACGGCCACCGTCATGATTGCTCTGTTTTACCACCTTGGTTGTTCCCTTATCGGGAGAAATAACGTTTTCGTCTTTACTCATAATCATGTCGTCCCTGTTTGATAAGAAATGTACACTACCGATGAGATTCAAGGCTCATTTTTTCACGTGAAAATGGGAAAAATGGGCAAAGAGTATTTGCCCAACCCGCAGTGACACAGAAAAAATAACTATACGCAGCTAAAAAAATAGTTCCCCATTGCTAAAGTTAGCAATGGGGAGAGGGTTTACCAGGAATAATTCACGCCCACGTTTGCCTGCCATGGACGCTCAAGGTTGTCGCCAGTGGTATAGTTGAAGCTGGCATAACCGCCGACATTTTTCATCAGTTGAACTTCAGCACCGCCGCCAATCTGGAATGCAGCACCATCGATGCTGTTATTCATATTAACGTTGTTCAGTCTCACTTCATTGCTATCAGCAAATTCGTTGAGCGCTGCCATGTGCAGGTAAGGTTTGATATAGCCTTGATTCAGTTCGAATGTATAACCCACATCCGTACCGATTTCGCCTACCATTGATTTGAAATCGTCGCCATTTACAACCATGCCGTTATTCATGGTGTAGTGTGCGCCATCAATGGCACGACCGGTCGCTTTCACATACGGTTCAGCAAAGTAACCGCTGTCTTCCCAGGCATAACCCAGTTTCATACCCAGGCCATAGCCGTTGGTAGAGAAGTCAGAACGTGAACGTTGACCATCCAGAGTACGGGCATCGCCGCTGTTACTGAAATGATTGTACTGCGCGGACGTATCAACAAAGATGCCATTTTCGAAGCGACGAGACAGATAGAACTGTGCGCCGTAGCTATCGAGATCGCCGCTGCTGTTCATCACGTCAAGATCGGAACGCGCTGACGAGAACGCCACACCGGCTAACCAGCTGCCGCCATTCTTCGCATCAAACAGGTTATCAACGCCCAGCATAACGCCGTTGGTATTTAACTTATACCCAGCACCGGCTGACGTTGTATTGTGGTTTTCTCCACCAAAGTAAGAGATCCATACACCACCGTCATCCCTGGCGTGGCGTGAAGCATTCATATGCTGGTTAAGTGCATCCGACTCCATGCTGGCAACATTCACCTGCGCGGCCGCCATGCTTAATGCTGTTGCCGCGCTGTTTGACAGGTGGCCATTATTTTTAAAATAAACGTTACGTTCGTCGTGCACTTTGTCATTCAGAATGTCCTGAACGTCATACTGGTAAACACCCAGCTCGGTGCGGCCAATGAAGTGCGCATCGCTGCCTTTATCCAGATAGTTGACGAAGCTGTGAGGATTCACGCCATTAACGCGGTCGCGATCGGCAACGTAGCCGTCTTTGACATAAGGTTCTACGCCAGAGTTAGCGATTTCCAGACGGTACTCACCCTTTGCTGTGCCTTTAACCTGAACTGAACCATAGGTGTAATCACCACCAATGTTGAGCAGCGGCTCGGCTACGGCTTTACCCACGGTGATAACCGAAGTCTGATAATGGCCAGCACTGTCTTTGTCCTGGTTCAGATTACCATGAACGATAACGCGTGCAGCGCCCAGGTCTTCATAACGGCCGCGATCGCCCAGCGTTGCAGTGTCGTCTGCCAGGTTGATCAAATTCAATGATGAGGCAGAAAGGTTCATGTCATGAACGTCGCTGATTGCCAGACCGCCATCAGCCGTTGCAGCGGCATTCCACACTGCGCCGTTTTTAACGTTCATGTCCGGGTTCCATGAAGATACCAGGGTATCGTCAGGACGAGAAATGTTAGTAATACCGCCGACTTTACCATTCAGCGTACTGTGGTTCAGGTTAACGGTAACCGGCGTCCACGCATTGCTGGCATTCACCAGAATGGTATTGCTGACGCTGCTGACGGCGTTTTTATAGATGGAAGACGCAGACAGTGAAGCATCAATTGCCCCCTGTGCCAGAACCACCGGCGCTTTCGCATCGGTCACGTCGGTCAGTTGAACAACGTAGCCAGTGGCACCGCGAGCGGTGATGTCACCGTTTACCACGGTATTGTTGGTCAGATTCAGCGTGGTGCCGTTGTGTTCACGATCCATAACCTGCGTATTAGTAATGCTGGCACCGCTTGCAACATAGTCGCCGGTCTTCGCATCACGCACTACGGTTACGTTGATCGTTGGCGTATAGCCGTCGTGGGTCAGATTCACGTTGCCATTCAGCGTTGAGCTATTCACATCCACGCGGTTAGCATGACCGGACATGTCCAGTGCTGAACCTGCGTTGTTTACCCCAGCGGACAGCGTTGAATTGTTGGTCACGGAGACAAATAAACCAGAACCGGAGATGGCTACCGCAGTGGATTTGCTGTCGGCATCGCGGCTGTAGTTGCCGTTATTTTTATGGCTACCGTCGTAGTTATCATCCTCACGAACCGCAGCGATATTTTTTGCCGTGATCTGAGCGTTATCTAAAACAACGTTTGGCGTTTTAGCAACCTGATGGGTCAGCGTCTGATTCGCAGCAATATGGTTACCGCTGCTGTCAACCGCGTAATTCATGCTGCTACTGTTAATGCTCAGGCCGGTCGCTGAAGGACGCATGGTATAGACATGCTCTTCACCTTGAACATTTCCTGAAGGATTAACCGGCACGGAATCCGTATTAAGCGTGTTATCGATAGTGGTATTTTTAATCACCAGAGCATCGCGAGCGCGATCGTGCGTAGCGGTTTCCTGCAGATTACCGTCTACGGCGACTGCTGCGACGCTTTGATTCAGGCTTTTCACCTGAGAATATACAGCTGCGTTTTGCAGGCCAAAAACACCGCCGGTGCGATCGACCGGGCTGATATAAACGTCAGAGTTACGATCGAGCGCGATAACTTTGCTGACGGTTAAAGGAATTTTATTTCCTGCAGTATCAAGTTCAAATGTGCCGTCGGCTTTTTTCTGATACTGAATAGCGCCGCTGGCATCACGTTGATAAAGCGTTACGCTCTGTGTTTTTTGATAGCGATTATTCGCGGTGCCCATTTTCAGGCCATCAACGACACCAACCGGAACAGAATAACCGTCCGCTGCTGTGGCTTTTGCCAGACGCTCACCATGTACGGCACGCTGGTAATCTTCGAAAATAATGTAGTTGGCATCGCCTGGCAGGCTTGGAACGGCCGAGTTCAAATAGTCTTTGTAACCGCTGCTGTTTACCAGAGCGTGAAAACCCTGAGTATTCGTATTAATGGCAACCCATTCACTACCGGTAAGGGTGTTATTGACAATCGGAAGGTCGCTTCCGCCAATAAATACGACACCGCCGCCAGTATATTGACCCTGGGCATCATGGCTTAACGCAGCCTTGTCTTTTACTGCGACAGAAGATGACGTGGTGGCGGAAAACGCTGGGGTACTAAGGCTGACGATAACTGAAGCCGCCAGAACACTCAGCTTGAAACTTTTTTTTCTCATCACTGCAATTCCTTTTATAATAAACAATTGAACAGTTCGCCTCACTGGCTCCTGTTTTATTTCATTAATTTTTAAGCATAAAACCTCACACCAGAAATAAAAAATTATCTCAGCGGAAAACTAATTACAGATTTAACTCAGAAGAAAATATATCCCTTCAAATTATCCTCCATGAAAATTAACAGAATATTACGAATCGTGTTGATTGCAGCTAACAACTGTAAAGAAAAAAATAGTAATCATGTTGATAAATATCTCTCATCGACAGCGCAATGAAAATGATATTAAAAAATCAACCTAAAAAACCTTAATTACAGGATAGGGATGAAAATAACACTTAAGTCTCATTGTTAATCGACTGGTAGAGTTAAATGTCGTTTTTAAATCTGAAATAAGTTTTATTTGTTACTTTCAAGCTTGGAATTTGAGTGGATATTAATTGATTGATCGTTAAATTCACGTGTAGATAAGGGTATGTATTAAAAGAATTATAAATGGAAAAGGTTTTTTTATGAGCTTGAAACGGTGAAAATGTCGGAGAGCTATTAAACTCTCCGGCGGCGGAATTTTATCTGAAATTATTAGAAGTTCAGTTCCAGCGTGGTTCCAATTGCGCGTTCGCGAAGCGTAATTGGCGTATTTCTGTCATTCGAACTAATACTCAAACTGTGATCGTTATCAAATAAGTTCTGCGCATACAGCGTTGCACGACCATATTTGAAGGTATAAGCCAGCTGCGCATTAGAAACCCAGTATGGAGAAATGCGGCCACGATTATCATTATCATAGGCTGAATAATAAGATCCGCTGAACTTCACGTTACCGCTCAGCTCAACGCCCGGCAGCAGCATATATTTCGCGCCCACGTTAGCCGTATAGCCCGGTGCTCGTGGCAGAACATTGCCTTCGTTGGTGCTGCCGTTAAACTCTTTGATCTTGGTTTTCAGCAAGCCAACGGAGGTATTCATTTCAAAATCAATGCTCGGCTTCCAGATAGCGCCAAACTCTGCACCATAGGTCACCACTTTGTCCGCATTGTCGATAATCGATGAGCCTGATGACAGCGTATACGGCAGCTGCATATTTTTGTAATCGTTATAGAACACGTTACTGGTCAGATCGAGGTCGGCCGCATCAATGTGGTGACGGGTATACAGTTCATAGTTCCAGACGTATTCCGGATCGTAGGTGTAGGTGACCACCGGCGTGGCGAAGGTGATGCCCGCACCACCGGCGTTATAACCGCGAGCGATTTTGGCACCGAAGGTCTGGCCTTCGATCGGCTTCCATGCCACGTCCAGTTTCGGCAGGAAAACGTTGTAGGTTTCATCGAAATTCACTGCGGATGCACCACCGCTACCAACGCGGCGGCGATGTTCGCGTTCCAGGCGGCTGGAGGCGGTGACATCAACCTGTTCGGTCAGCGCATAGGTCAGTTCGGCGAAGGCCGATGAGGTTTTGGTTTCATCCTTGAAGAAGCTGCCGCCGTAAAGGTACACATCCTCATCCTGGCTGGCGGTGAAGTAGTTCAGTCCGGCCAGACCGCGCCAGACGTTATCTTCGGTGGCAAAGTTCACCAGTGGCGACATCTGGAATTCATGGCCATCGACGTTAGCACTGACGTTGCTGGCGTAGGTATGGCGATGCTGATTGAACGCGGTATACAGCGCTTTGTTCGACAGACGCAGCTGTTCCGACTGATCCCAGGAGATATCCCAGATCGTGCTGTTGTACTGGTTCTGGAAGACCGGACGGCGGCGATCGTAGCGGGCAACGGTGTTGGTTTCCGGGCTGAGCGCTTCGTTCTGTGGTGCGATGCTGTCAAAGTGGTTGACCGTCAGCTTGGTGCTCAGTTCGCGTAGCGATGACGGGTTATACAACAGCTTCATACGCGCGGTGTTGGTTTCAACCTGCTTCACTTTCCCCGGATAGGGATCGTAATCAATCAGGTCGACGGTACTCTGGCGGCGCTGGCGATCGAGGCTGACGCGGAAGGCCAGTTCATCTTCGATCAGTGGACCGGAAACCATGGCGGCTGTTTGCGAGGCGTGTTGATTACCGATACCGCCTTTTACCGCACTTTCCCATTCAAACGACGGATCGCGCGTGGTCATTACCACCGCACCAGCAATGGCGTTACGTCCCTGCACATAGCTCTGTGGGCCGAGGAAAACTTCGGTACGGTCCACATCCCACAGCGACTGGCTGCCGAATGCCATTTCGTTATAGCTCAGCGAACGGCCATCGACGGACATGTTGATACGCGGGCGTGAACCGGTGAAGAATGCGGTCGCACCAGTTGCCGGACCGGAACCGTCTAAACCGCGAATGGTGGGCAGATCGTTACCCGGGCCGACATCGGTAATGTTCGGGATCATCTGCATGATGTCGCGAATTTCCACTGCGTGCGGCAGGGAATCGATTGCGTCCTTGTCGTAGACTTTGACGCTGGAGCCGGTGTCATAGATGGAGCGGTTGGTCTTCTCACCGGTGACGATCATCGTGTTATCAACGGCGGTTTCGGTAACGTTCTCTTCAGCTGCTGCTGCATTCCCTGCGCCTGAGACGCATAAGCCAATTAACAGCGATGAAAATGTCCGTTTGAAAACCCGTCCTGCCACAAGTTGGTATTGAGCCTGAGTCTGCTCGGCCATGTGTCTTTCTCCTTTCCCAGATGCGCACTGCTTTTATTGTTTTTACGAGGGTGAAACGACAATAACATTCACATTACTAATGACTTTATCGGCCATCCTGGCTTTTGGTTATGTAATATCTACACTGACTTTCTGCGAAAATAATAGTCACTCTGGTAAATTATGCTTTTTAACCATGATGTTAACGCGCCATCAAGCGATGTGGCTGAGAAGTGACCACTATGAGGTAAGTAATACCGCGCTAAAAAATCGTCAAAAATAATAATGATTTGCATATGTTAATGCAAATCATTATCAAATGTAACAAAAGTAAATTTTGGTTTTATATGCCGGGGAATGATTCTGTTGCAGTGATTTGTACTGAATATGGTTTAGATTTGTCGGGTGCGGGTCAGCAGCCAAAGCAAATAGATCCCGCCAATAATTCCGGTCATGCGTCCAACGGGAACGGTGATCCCTACAGGCATTATCTGGGTGAAGAGATCGGCCAGAATCAGCAGGCAGGCACCCATTAATGCGGCCCCCATCACCGGCACTCCCCGCCCGGCTGTCAGGCGAACCACCAGTTGCGGAGCAGCCAGCGCCACAAAGGCTATCGGTCCGGTAGCACTGGTTGCCACTGCCGCCAGCATTACGCCGGCAAACAGCATCAGTAAGCGCATACGTTCAACCGGAACGCCTAACTGACGGGCCAGGTCATCGCCCATCTCCATTAAATTCAGACGGTGTGCCCCAAGCAGGACCAGCGGCAGTAGTACGATCACACCGACAATCACCGGAATAGCATGATCCCAGCTGCGTGCGGCGGTAGTACCTGAAAGCCACAGATTTGCCATGATGGAATTATCGAGATCGCCTTTAACCAGCAGTAATCCGTTGAATGCACTGAGGATCGCGCCTACACCGATGCCGGTAAGAATCAGCCGGTAGCCCCGTACCGCGCCTCCCTGGCGTGCCAGCAGGTAGACCAGCAGTGCCGTCAGCATGCCGCCCGCCAGCGACCAGATCACGACCTGTAGCGTTCCGCCATCAAACAGCACAATCTGCATGATGGCCCCGCTGGCTGCCCCCGTGGTAAAGCCGATAATGTCAGGGGAACCCAGCACATTACGCGAAATTGACTGGAAAATTGCCCCGGAAACACCGAGTGCCGCCCCGACAAATAGCGCCACCAGCACTCTCGGCAGGCGAATATTGCGGATAACGTGGCCGAAAATCCCCTCCTCCACGCTGCCGGACAGTGCAGCAAGCACCTGCGGAATGCCAATCGGCAGGCGGCCGACGGTCATGGCATAACAGCCCAGTATGAGCGCCAGCACCAGCAGGCAACAGCACACCAGCAGATTGCGCAGTGACAGGCGAAGTGAAAATTGCCGCCACTGCCAGACGCGACCTGTGATCGGCAGATCCTGATTCTTCATGCCTGTACCCTCTTCCAGCGTCTTACCAGCCAGATAAATACCGGTCCGCCAAGCAGCGCGACCATAATGCCTACGCTGACTTCTCCGGGATATCCCACCAGACGCCCAAGCGTATCTGCCGCCATCACCAGAATGGCCGAAATCAGCATCGCCCAGGGCAGCAGCCAGCGGTGATCCGCGCCGGAAAATGCCCGGGCGAAGTGCGGCGCGGTCAGTCCGATAAACCCGATCGGTCCGGCGGCGGCGGTTGCCGATCCTGCCAACAGCACAATCGACAGCGCCGCCAGCAGCCAGATGCGCAGCGGATTCACTCCGAGGGATTTGCCCAGATCGAGGCCGAGAGCCAGCGTATCCAGTGCCGTCGCAAGGATAAGCGCCAGCACCACGCCGGTTAAAACCAGCAGCGACACTGGCAGCAGCACCGCATAGCCTCGCCCTTGTAGTGAGCCGACAACCCAGTGGCGAAACTGGTCAAACACGGCTTCATCGCTGTTAACGGTAATCAGCTGAGTCAGTGCCAGCATCACAATCGACAGCGCAGCCCCGGCCAGCACCATCCGCACCGGGTTGTTGCCGCGCAGGCCACCCAGTGCACATACCGCACCGCCGGTCAGTGCAGCACCTCCCAGGGCGAACCAGATGTACTGATTGATATCGGACAGCCCGAGAAAGGCGATCGCCATAACGCTGGCGAGCGTGGCGCCGGCATTCACGCCGAGGAGACCCGGGTCGGCCAGCGGATTGCGGGTTAGCGCCTGCATTACCGCACCGGCCGCGCCCAGCGCCACACCAACAACCAGCCCGAGCAGCGTGCGCGGTACCCGTAAATAGTGCACCAGCAGATGTTCACTATTACGTGGATCAAAATGTACCAGCGCCTGCCAGGTGGTCGCAGGTGAAATCGCCCGGGTACCGATAAACATGCTGCTGATGGTCAGCAAAACCAGCAGCAGCATGCCCCAGAGCAAACCGCTGCGGCGAAAAGCCGGACTGAAAAGTTGATTCATTGCCCGCTGGCTGCCGGGGTTTTTGCGAAGTTTTTCACCACGTCACGCACGATCTCACTGGCACTGTAGTAGTCAATACGGAAGGAGTTGATCCCCAGACTGTAAACCCGCTTCGTTTGCACCGAAGGCAGATTCGCCAGCATCGGATCGCGAAGAAAAGCATCGACCCGCTCCTGCGGCGCGCGCAGCAGGAAGGTGGTGGCCGCAGTCAGCTGGGTCAGATTCTCGTAGGTTGCCCAGACAAAATCATTCTGCGCTTTGACCGTGGTTTGCCAGGCCGGGTTCGGATCTTCCATTTTAAAGCCGAGTGATGCCAGCAGGCTGCTGTGCACGCCTCTTGCCGTAGCGATCGGGTTAGGGATACCGGGGCCGTTATAGCTGATGATATTGGCCTGTCCCGGTGGGACGGTAATTTTTTCCCGCGCCTGCTTTACGAGGCCGTCAAATTCGGTAATGCGCGCACTGGCTTCTTTTTCCAGTCCGCCCGCATCGCCCAACAGCGTCGCCAGTTCCTGCCAGGTTTGTCCACCGTAGTCAACGACGATCGTTGGTGCAATCTGGCGGAAGTCCGCCAGCTGCGCCTTGGCGGAATCCGCTCCGCCGGTGGAAACCACAATCAGATCCGGGGTGACTGCGTACGCCTGTTCAAGATCGACGGTACCCGCCGACCACAGTTTTTCCAGCTTGCGCTCTGCCGCTACCGTTTGCCACTGCGCGTACCAGTCGCCGTTCACGCCGGTGGCGCTGCCCGCCAGCGGCGCATCAATGGCCAGCAGCGTGCCGGTCACGGTGACCGATGTGGAAAGAATACGCTTGGGTTTCGCCGGGATGGTCGTGGTCGTGCCATCCGCATTGTGGAACTGGCGCGGCCAGCCTTTTTCACCTTCAGCCTGGCTGGAAAAAGCCGTTATCAACAGCACCAGAGATAATAAGTATCGCAAATTTAGTTTAATTTTTTTCATATATCCCTTCACTTGTAAGGACTATTTTGCACAGCACACGCTGCCCTGCGCCATTGCGTATTCATAAAACGACGGGCAGTATATTCCGCACGCACATCTACAACAACATCAGTAAATGCAAGGATATAAGGAGAATGGAGTGAATAATAACAGGCAGCTCTGCGTCGGGTTATCGCTTGCTGTAACCTGGCTAACCGGCAATGGATGGCGCCGAAATGACAGTGACGTAGAGTCAATTTACTCAAGCGAATTTTATGTTGATATCGCCCGGCGCGCCGAAGCAGCAAAGCTCGATTTCCTGTTCCGCCCCGATGCGATGTGGCTATCACGCCAGGCGGTGGTTGAATCTCCAGCCTTCAGCAGCGTTGATCCTACTCTGCTGATGGCATCCATTGCCGCGCACACCAGCCGTATCGGGCTGGTTTCCACCGCCTCAACGACGTTCATGCCGCCCTACGTGGTGGCGCGCCAGTTCCAGTCGCTGAACCAGCTCAGCCGGGGCCGCGCAGGATGGAACGTGGTGACCTCACTGGCCGGGAATCTG
Source organism: Erwinia sp. S38 (assembly GCF_016624545.1). Classification (NCBI taxonomy): domain Bacteria; kingdom Pseudomonadati; phylum Pseudomonadota; class Gammaproteobacteria; order Enterobacterales; family Erwiniaceae; genus Erwinia; species Erwinia sp. S38. The sequence goes on from NZ_JACVTS010000009.1 coordinate 125,677, forward strand.
AATTTTGGCCTCAGCGAAATGCCTCCGTCGGCGCAGCGCTATGCTCAGGCGCTGGAATTCACCGAGGTGGTGCGCAAACTTTGGCGCAGCTATCCGGCAGAGGCGCTGCGCATCGATCGTGAAGCGGGCGTGTATGCCGATTTCGATAAAGTGGTGCCGATCGATCATCAGGGTGAGCACTTCAGCGTTCAGGGCCCGCTTAACGTGCCCGAATGGGACGGCCCGCGCATTCCGCTGTTCCAGGCGGGGGCTTCCGATTCCGGCCGTGACTTTGCAGCCCGCACCGCCGATGCCATTTTTGCCGCCACGCCTGATATCGCTGCGGGCGTAGAGCTGCGCAACGATCTGCGGCGCAGGGCGGTGGCGCACGGGCGCAGCGCTGATGATATCCGCCTGATGCCGGGCGTCAGTCTGTATCTGGGCAATACCCGGGAGGAGGCGCAGGAACTTTACCGCGCCACGCAGGAAGGGCTGGACCCGGAGCGCAAATTCGCCCGCGCCAGCGAGCTGCTCGGCATTAACCTGCGCGAGCTGTCGCCGGATACCCGCATTACGCCGGACATGCTGCCACCGCCGGGGAAAGTATTCAGCCAGACACACGCCAATCTGCTGCGGCGGCTGATCGAGCGCGAGCAGCCGCTGTTGCGCGATCTGATGACGCGACCGGAGGTGGTTGGTTCCGCCTACTGGCAGGTTATCGGCACGGTGGAAGATGCGGTACGTGAAATCCGTGAACGCTTCGAGGCCGGTGCGCTGGACGGTATCATCGCTATTCCGGGCGGTTCGCCGGGCTGCATGGATCTCACCCTCAGCCAGCTGATGCCGCGCCTGAGTGAAGAGGGCCTGCTGCGCCGCGAGTATTCATCCACAACGCTGGCCGGGCATCTTGGGATTGGTTGAGTGTTATCGGACTGTCGCTTCCCGGCAGTCCGTTTTTTGTCGTATAAACGTCACGTTTCGGCAATAAAAACGTCATTCCGCACGGCGAGGATAGGGCTCTTATTTATTGCCTGGATCTGCTGCACGATGTCCCTTAAAACGTTGCCAAATCCGCTTTCCCAGCCGCAGCGGTTGGCGCTGGGCGAGGCTGGAATTCTTTACCAGCCCCCTGCCTTACGCTCGCCTGGCCCCGCCGACAGCACCCTGCGATTTGGCTTGATTGCCGATCCTCAGTATGCGGATGCCGATCCCGATGTGGAAAATAACCTCTATTACCGCCATGGGCTGTGTAAGCTTTCCTCGGCCATTAGCGCGCTGAACGATCTGTCACTCGATTTTGTTGCCACCCTGGGCGACCTGGTCGATCGCCAGTGGTCAAGCTACAGCGAGCTGCTGCCGCGCTATGATGCACTGCACCATCCGCATGTCGCGGTGATCGGCAATCATGATGCACAGGTGATTTCCGAGCATCTGGCCGCGCACACTCCGCCGCTGGGCCTGCCGAAAAGCTATTACCACTTCCGCCTCAGCGGCTATCGCTTTCTGGTCATCGATGGCAACGACATCAGCCTTTACTGCAACGCGGGCAACGGTGACGACCTGCAGCAGGCTCGTGAACAGCTTGATGAACTGATTGCGCAGCAGCAACCGCAGGCCCAGCGCTGGAACGGTGCGGTCGGCGAGAAGCAGCTGGCGTGGATTGAGCAGAACCTGCAACAGGCGCAGGCGCTGGGGGAAACGGTTATTGTGTTTGGTCACTATCCGCTGGCTCCGCTGAAAAAACACATTTTGTGGAACGGTGAAGCGGTGGCGGATCTGCTGTGCCGCTATCAGGTTCGCGCCTACTTCGCCGGTCACGATCACCGTGGCGGCTATTACCGGCGCGGGAATACTGATTTTATTACTCTGAAAGGGATGCTCGACGGCCCGGATAACGTGCCTTTTGCCGTTGCCGAACTCAACGGGAACAGGCTTATCATCACCGGTTTTGGTGGTGAAATCAGCCGTATCCTGCTACTAAGCCACAGCGAGCCGCTGCACGAGGTGGATAGCGAGAGCCGTCTGTAAAATCCGGGTCAATTATGTGATAGCCTGTCACGAACTTAACCCGGAATATTATCGTCATGAAAGAATTACCGCCTGCCGTGCAGCCGCTGATGGCCGGTTCCCGTGAAGGATTACAGGCCCGCATCGCGGAAGATCTCGCACTGCTGCTGCGGGTGTTGGAAATTTACGATCGACGGACCGTTGCCGAGCATTTGCAATCGGTTGGCGGTGACGGCTGGACGCGTGAGTCGGTAAGCCGCTGGATAAGCGGAAAATCCGCCGCACAGGCATTAACCGCAGCGGAAGTCAGCGCGCTTGAGGCCATGCTGCCGCAGCCACCGTCGCATCATCCCCACTATCCGTTCCGCTTTATCGATCTCTTCGCCGGTATCGGGGGCATTCGTAGCGGCTTTGAGGCGATTGGCGGTCAGTGTGTGTTCACCAGCGAGTGGAATCCGCACGCGGTAAGAACCTACCGGGCTAACTGGTTTAACGATGAGCACGAGCACACGTTTAATACCGATATCCGTAAGGTCACGCTGAGCGATAAACCCGAGGTGGCCGAAGCGGAAGCCTATGCCCATATCGATCGGCAGATCCCCCAGCACGATGTCCTGTTAGCGGGCTTTCCCTGCCAGCCGTTTAGCCTGGCGGGCGTCAGCAAAAAGAATTCCCTCGGCCGTGCGCACGGTTTTGAATGTGATACGCAGGGCACACTGTTCTTTGATGTGGCGCGAATTATCGCCGTCAAAAAACCGGTAATCTTCGTGCTGGAGAACGTAAAAAACCTGAAAAGCCACGATAAAGGCAAAACGTTTCGCGTGATTATGCAAACGCTGGATGAGCTGGGCTACGACGTCGCTGATGCTGATGTTAACGGTGCGACCGATCCCAAAATCATCGACGGCAAACATTTTTTACCGCAGCACCGCGAGCGTATTGTGCTGGTGGGATTCCGCCGCGATCTTGGCCTGGCAAAAGGCTTTACCCTGCGCGATATTGCGAAGTTCTATCCGCCGCAGCGCCCCGCCTTTGCCGATCTGCTGGATAAACAGGTTGAGAGCAAATACATCCTGACGGTAAAGCTGTGGGAGTACCTCTACAACTACGCCAAGAAGCACCAGGCTAAAGGTAATGGTTTTGGTTACGGACTGGTGTCACCCGCCGATCGGCAGGTTGTTTCGCGCACCCTTTCCGCGCGTTACCACAAAGATGGTTCTGAGATCCTGATCGACCGGGGGTGGGATAAAGCGCTGGGCGAGAAAGCGTTCCACGATGCGGCCAACCTTGAACACCGCCCGCGCAGGTTAACGCCGCGTGAGTGCGCTCGCCTGATGGGCTTCGAAAAGCCGGGGGAAAAGACGTTTCGTATTCCGGTGTCGGATACCCAGTCCTATCGTCAGTTTGGGAATTCGGTGGTGGTGCCCGCTTTCGCTGCCGTGGCCCGGCTGCTGGAGCCGGTGATTTTGCAGGCGGTGAAGAAAACTCGCGCTGCGGAGAAAACGGCGGGATAAACGGCCGGAAAGCGGATCTGTAACGGCGCGGAAAGCGGATATGTCCCCTTTCCGGCCATGTTCTTACCTCTCCGCCGTTTTTGACGTTACTCCTTCCGCGGCGATGGTGCTTACTGCCAGGTAAGGTAGTTACGCTGAATGGCAATCTGGTCAGCGATATATTTGGCGTCGTGCCATACGCCCCAGATAAATGACGAACCGCGCCTGGAGAGCCACGGTAAACCGAGGAAATAAACCCCGGGTTCCGATGATACGCCGCGCTGATGCTGCGGTTTGCCCTGTGCATCACAGGCATTAACGTTCAGCCAGCGATAATCCGAGGTAAAGCCCGTCGCCCAGATAATCGTGGTGATGTTGTTTGCGGCCAGATTCAGCTGGAGTTCCGGTGAGGTCATACAGGCAGGCGCCGGGCGAATGATCCGCGCCTGCGGCTCTTCCGGCAAATCCTGACCGTTGCGTGTGACCCACTCATCTGCGGCATCGAGCAGGGAGAGGTAGTTTTCATCCCCGCGCACGATGTTCTGCGCCAGATCGTTTTCAAATTCCACCACACCGTTGGCAAAACGCTTCGTGCGGCCTACCAGCCTGACCCCTTCCTCCGCCAGCTTGCGGAAATCAACCGTATGGCCGCCGTTAGCGCCGCTGACGGCGATCGTCACATGTTCTTTGCCCGGCTCCGTGGTCGCTTTATCCCACAGGCCAAGCACCCCTAACCACCAGCAAAAATCGCGCCCGCGATAGCTGCGCGGCGGCCGGTCGTGCGGACCAACGGAAAGATAGACTTCTTTCCCGGCGCGATTCAGTTCCTCGGCGATCTGCACACCGGATGAACCCGCACCGACAATCATCACGGCTCCCTCCGGGAGCTGCGCGGGGTTGCGATAATGTGCCGAATGCAGCTGCGTCAGTTCTGCGGTCTGCGGTGCAATGGGCGGAATGGCCGGGCACTGGAACGGGCCGGTAGCCACCACCAGATGGCGGGCTTCAAACACGCCGGCGGAGGTTTCTACACGAAAGCCGGGTTTGCTAATGTTGCGATCGACACGCCGCACCTCTACACCGGTGCGAATGGGGGCATTGAAGCGGCTGGCGTAGGCTTCCATATAGTCCGCCACGCGCTCTTTAGGTACAAAGCCATCAGGGCTGATACCGGAAAACTCCATGCCGGGAAAGCGGTCGTGCCAGGCGGGGCCATTGGCGACCAGTGAATCCCATCGGCCGGTGCGCCAGGCTTCAGCAATACGATTTTTTTCTAACACAATGTGGGGGATGTCCAGCCGCGTCAGGTGTTCGCTCATTGCCACACCTGCCTGACCGGCACCGACAACCAGCGTATCAATGAAGGTTATTTCTGGCGTCATCTCTCTATCCTCAGGCTTATGGAATCGTCAAATGCAGCCTAGGGAGCGAATCAGAGACGGTAAAATATTATTAAGTTCATCATTGACGATAAATTAACGATTCAGGCAGCGGGAGTTCGTTTCTGCTCAATGTTATCCATATGTCTCAAGTGTTGAAATTTCGTTAAATCACCACTGGTTTGCCCTGCCAAGTTTTTTCATTCTCTCTGACCATAAACTTACTAATTTACCCGTCGAAAAAAGAGTGCGCATTATCGCCTCAATAAAAAAACGATGCGTCGACGCCTCGAAATCCCCTGCACTTTCTGACATTGGAGCCTGCTATGTCGCCAACAGAAACATCGCCCCCGCTGATTGAGAAACACACCATCGGTTATGTTCCCCCGGCCGATCGTCACGGTAAAACCCGCGATCTGTTTACCCTGTGGTTTGGCGGAAATATCGCTCCGCTGCCGATTGTCACCGGCGCACTGGCCGTTCAGCTTTTTCATCTGAACTTGCTGTGGGGCGTGGTGGCCATTCTGGTCGGCCATCTCGCTGGCGGTGCGCTGATGGCGCTGCACTCCGCACAGGGGCCGCAGATGGGGATTCCGCAAATGATTCAGAGCCGTGCGCAGTTCGGCTCGCTGGGTTCTTTGCTGGTGGTGTCGATTGCCGGAGTGATGTACGTCGGTTTTTTTACCTCGAATATCGTCCTGGCCGGTGAGTCGCTGCACGGCATCGCTCCCGGCGTACCGCTGACGGTCGGGATTATCATTGGTGCCGTGGGGTCCGGGATAATCGGCATTATCGGCTACCGGTTTATCCACGTGCTGAACCGCATCGGGACCTGGGTGCTGGGGATCGGTATCGTGCTGGGCTTCGGCTATATCTTTAGCCATATCCATACGGCGGATTTCCTGACGCGCGGCGGATTTTCACTTTACGGCTGGCTGGCAACGGTATCGCTGGCGGCGCTGTGGCAGATCGCTTTTGCCCCCTATGTTTCCGATTATTCCCGCTATTTGCCGGAAAATGTGTCCGTAGCAGGTACGTTCTGGGCGACTTACTGGGGATCGACGCTCGGCTCCAGCCTGTCATTTATCTTTGGTGCCGTGGCGGTACTGGCGACCCCGCCGGGCCTGCAAACCATGGACGCCGTCAGGGCTGCCACCGGTGCGATTGGGCCACTGATGCTGGTGCTGTTTTTGCTGAGCGTGATCAGCCATAACGCCCTTAACCTGTACGGCGCGGTGATGTCGTTAATTACCCTGGTGCAAACCTTTTTCTGGCGCTGGATACCCGGCAGTAAAAGCCGGGCCGTGCTGTCGGCAATCGCCCTGGTGATCTGCTCGGTGGCGGCGATCTTTGCCTCGGCGGATTTCATCAGCCACTTTGTGGATCTGGTACTGGCTCTGTTGGTGGTGCTGGTGCCCTGGACTGCGATCAACCTGATCGATTTTTATGCCATCCACAAAGGCAACTACGACATTAGCTCCATTTTCCAGGTGGATGGTGGGATTTATGGCCGCTATAACCCGCAGGCACTGCTGGCTTACGGCATCGGCATTGTGGTGCAGATCCCCTTTATGAATACCCCGCTCTATGTTGGCCCCGTTTCCGCGTGGATTAATGGTGCGGACCTCTCCTGGCTGATCGGCCTGCTGGTGACCTCACCGCTTTATTACTGGCTGGCCAGCCGCAACAGCGCGTATCGCCGCAGGCAGCAAAGCTACTGCCGACCCGCCTGAATTTTCCACCGGCCGCGTTATGCGGCTTCATTTACCCGTTTTACAGGAGTTAAAAGATGAGCAAACCGACGCATACCCGTATTCGCATGTTCAATACCAAAGTGACCTATCCGAATCAGAGCCTGGATAACGATCTGTGCCAGGCGGTGCGTGCAGGTAATACCGTTTACGTGCGTGGCCAGGTAGGTACCGATTTTTCCGGGGCGCTGGTGGGGCTGGGCGATCCGCGCGCGCAGGCGGAGCAGGCGATGAAAAACGTGAAACAGCTGCTGGAAGAGGCGGGAAGCGATCTGTCGCACATCGTCAAAACGACCACGTATCTTATCGATCCCCGCTACCGTGAGCCGGTCTATCAGGAAGTTGGAAAGTGGCTGAAGGGCGTTTTCCCTATCTCTACCGGACTGGTGGTATCTGCACTGGCGCAGCCGCAGTGGCTGATGGAAATTGATGTCATAGCCGTTATTCCGGATGAGGAGGCGCTGTGACCTTTTCAATCGCGGCGCGCTGTAGTGAAACCGGGCAGTTTGGCGTGGCCGTCAGCTCCTCCAGCATGGCGGTGGGCGCTCGCTGTCCGTGGGTACTGAGCGGGGTCGGTGCAGTATCCAGCCAGAACATCACCCTGCCCGCTCTTGGCCCGGAAATCCTCGCGGCACTGGATCAGGGGGCGACCGTGTCTGGAGCGTTAGATGATGCACTGGCCCGTGACGCACACTGCCAGTATCGCCAGGTGACGGTGATTGGGCGCGATGGCCACACCGCCATATTTAGCGGCAGCCAGACGCTGGGTGTGCATCATGCGGTTCAGGGGAAAGCGTGCGTGGCGGCGGGAAATATGCTGGCAGGGAAACAGGTGATCGTCGCTATGGTCAGCGCATTTGAGAAAAGCCAGGGTTCACTGGCAGAGCGCCTTATCCTCGCGATGGAAGCGGGGCTGGCGGCGGGAGGAGAAGCTGGCCCGGTCCATTCCGCCGCGCTGAAAGTGGTGGGCGATCAAAGCTGGCCGCTGGTTGACCTCAGAGTTGACTGGGCGGATGCTGCTCCATTGGCCCGGCTGAACGATCTCTGGCGCGCCTGGCAACCTCAGGCGCAGGACTATCTGACGCGCGCACTCGATCCGCGCCAGGCCCCCGGCTATGGGGTTCCCGGCGATGAGTAGCCCGGTACGCGATTTACTGGCGCAGCTGCTGGCGTTCGATACCACCAGCCGTGAATCCAATCTTGCGCTGATTCACTTTGTTCAGAGCTGGCTGGCGGAACACGGCGTGGCGTCCCGGCTGCTGCATAATGACAGCGGCAGCAAGGCGAATCTCTACGCGGTGATTGGCCCCGATACAGCGGGTGGCGTGATGCTCTCCGGCCATACCGATGTGGTGCCGGTCGAGGGTCAGACGTGGAACGTGCCGCCGTTTGCGCTGACGGAACAGGAAGGCCGCTATTACGGGCGCGGCAGCACCGATATGAAGGGATTCCTCGCCTGCGTGCTGGCCTCGGTACCGGCATTTGTTGCCGAACCGCTGCGACTGCCGTTGCACCTGGCATTCTCCTACGACGAAGAGGTCGGCTGCCTGGGCGTGCGCAGCCTGACGGACCTGCTGGCTGATGCGGCCAGTAAACCGGCGTTGTGCATTATTGGCGAACCCACTGAAATGCGGCCGGTTTACGGCCATAAGGGCAAAGTGGCGATGCGCTGCGACGTGCGCGGCCACGCCTGTCATTCCGCCTATGCACCGCAGGGGGTGAATGCGATTGAGTATGCTACCCGGCTGATTACCCGGCTGATGGATGAGGGTGACCAGCTGGCCGAGGTGCAGGACAGCCGTTTCGATCCAGCCTTCAGCACCCTGCAGGTTGGTACGATTTCCGGCGGCACAGCGTTAAATATCGTGCCGCAGTCCTGCCAGTTTGACTTTGAAATCCGCCATCTGCCCGATGCCCCGGCTGACGCGGTCATTGAGCGGATCGCACAGTATGCGCAGTGCGAGCTGTTACCCGCTATGCGGCAAAAAGCCGACGGCTGTAGCATCACCTTTCAGCCGCTCAGCCAGTATCCCGGTTTGCTGACTGATCCCACGTGTCGGTTCGCCAGCCTGCTGGCCGAATGGTGCGGCTGCGACCGTTTCAGTACCGTTGCTTTTGGCACGGAAGGCGGATTATTTCATCAGGCGGGTATGACTACGCTGGTTTGCGGTCCGGGTAGTATGGAACAGGGGCATAAACCGGATGAGTTCATCAGCGTGGAACAGATCGATGCCTGTATGAAAATGCTGGGTAATCTGACCCAATGGCTGCGCGCCTGAACGGCGCGCTGTCCCGTTTACAGCATGCCCGGTAGTTCGGCTTTGCAGTATTCCACGAACAGTCCGGCGGGTTTGGTCAGCCGATCGCCAGCCAGCCAGGCGGCGGCCAGCCCGGAACCCTCCACCTCATCTTTCAGCTCCACCATGGCCAGCGGCTTCCCGTCGTAGCTGGACTTGCCACTCGGGCGGGTTACCAGCACGGCAAAACCAAAACCGTGGCCAACCATACCGCGCACCATTTCAATCGATGGCGAGCTAAAGACAATATCCGGCGTGATGCCTGCGCGGGTAAACAGGCTGATAAAGTAGTTACGGCTGGGCTGTACATCCAGCAGGATCATCGGTTCATCGGCCAGTTCAGACAGGGAAACCGCACTCTGCTGCGCCAGTCGGTGCGCCGCAGGCAGCAGAATGTACGGTTTCCTTGGTGCGACCAGCGGTTCCACGCTCAGGCTGTTGTCGAGATCGTGCTGATAGAGCAGCGCCACGTCGAAGCGGCCTGCGGCCAGCCCCTGCAACAGTTCGTGCTGCTCGCCGTCGCGGATCATAATCTCCACGCCGGGATACAGAGCCTTAAAGCCGTGGATCAGCTTTGGCAGAATCAGTGGAGCGACCGTTTCAAAGCAGCCGATATCGATTTTACCCGCCACAATGTCCGTATCGGCCAGCGCATTTTGCTCAAACTCATGGGCCATTCGCAGCAGCCTGACCGCCTTACGATGAAAACGGGTACCGGAAGGCGTTAGCGACACGCCCTGTGCGTGATGGCGAATAAAAAGCTGTACGCCGAAGCTCTCTTCCAGAATCTTTATTGCCGTTGAGATCGACGGCTGTGCGATAAATAATTTGCGGGAAGCTTCCGCCACGCTGCCACATTCAACCGTCGTGACGAAATACTTCAGCTGGCGCAATGTGTAGTTTGCCATAGACCATCCTTATTCGTTCTCAGGATCATATCCGGCAAAATGGCGGCGATAAAGCGTTTATCTGTGTTGAACTTCACGTATTTTGCAGTCAGTTTTAGCGATTTGTATGAGTGCGTGATTGTCAAGGACAACTCCTGACATTGCGGCGGCGGCGACATTATTGTTATCTGATAAGCGGATAAATCATGCCCGGGACCGGGCATTTAACTTGTGCAAAGAGACTCAATGAACGCTGAAATAACCCTGCCCCTGCGGCAGCAGAATAGCAATATTCTTCGCCTTGCCACCGCTCAGGCGCTGGCGGGTGCGAATGCGGTGGTGTTCTATACGACGGGGGCGATTGTCGGTAATAGCATTGCACCGGACAGCACGCTGGCTACCCTGCCGCTGACGATTTTTGTGCTGGGGATGGCCGCCTGTATTTTACCTCTCGGCGCGTTTGCCCGTCGGCATGGCCGCAGAGCGGCCTTTCTGCTGGGCACCGGTACCGGAGTGATCACCGGCCTGGCTGCCGCACTGGCGGTGGTCATAGGTTCGTTCTCTCTGTTTTGCCTTGCTGCGTTTATGGGCGGGGCCTATGCGGCGGTAGGGCTGTCATTTCGTTTTGCGGCCACCGATGGCGTGGGCAAAGAACGGCGGGCACGGGCGCTTTCGCTGGTGATGGGCGGCGGCGTGGCGGCGGGCGTTATCGGCCCGATGCTGGTGACCGGCACGATGGATCTCTGGCCGCCGCATACCTTCGCGGTGACCTTCATTGCCCAGGCGCTGGTGGCTGCGATTTCCGCCCTGGTGCTCTCCGGCGTGAAGTCGGCCGAGCCGGTGGCGCAGAATAAAGCTGGGGCCGCTGGTCGCCCGCTGGCTGAAATTATTCGCCAGCCGGGTTTCACCCGCGTGGTGTTTACCGGCGCGGTTGCCTATATGGTGATGAACTTTCTGATGACCGCTGCGCCGCTGGCGATGCATATGCACGGCATCTCGCAGGAGGCCTCCAACCTGGGCATCCAGTGGCACGTGATTGCCATGTACGCGCCGGGTTTCTTTACCGGCGGGCTGATTAGCCGCTTCGGTGCTTCTCGCGTTGCCGCCGCCGGGCTGGTGATTACGGCTCTTTCTGTGCTGGCCGGGCTGGCCGGAACGGAGATTGGTCATTACTGGGTGTCGCTGATCCTGCTGGGCGTTGGCTGGAACTTTGGCTTTACCGGTGCTTCCGCGCAGATCGTTGATTTCCATCGCCCCGAAGAGAAAACTCAGGTGCAGTCGCTGAATGATTTCATCGTTTTTGGCGTGATGATTATTGGTTCATTTTCTTCCGGTGCGCTGCTGCATCTTTTCGGCTGGAATGCCGTGCTGTGGGGATCGCTGGTGCCGGTAATAGTGGCGCTGCTGACGCTGATATCGATAAAAAAACGCGGATAACCAGGAAAACACGGATAACGATTAAGTTGCAGACAGGCAGACAGGCAGACAGGCAGACAGGCAGACAGGCAGACAGGCAAGCAAGGCAGGCAACCGCTCAGCAGCGGACAGGCTGAGCGCCTGCCCGCTGGCGAACGTGAGTGTTACCAGATGCCCACGATTTTCATCCATGCGCCGCCGGCCAGCAGCCAGATGGCGATAGACACGATCGATACCAGGAAGCTGACGCCCCACCACTGGCCGGTAGAGTTATAGCCGGAGCCGAACAGTGCCGGGCCGGGGCCGCCGGAGTACTGGGTCAGCCCCATCGACAGATTGGAGGTGTAGCCCAGCGTCAGCGCGGCCAGCAACGGCGGCACGCCGACCGAAACGGACACCGCCAGGAAGGCCAGATACATCGCGGAAATATGTGCCATCGCCGAGGCAAAGAAATAGCGGGTGTAGAAATAAACCAGAATCAGCACCAGGAACACCAGCAGCCAGTCAAAGTGGCCGATATAACCGACGATGCCCTTGGAGATCCAGGCAATCATGCCGTATTTGTTCAGGGCGTTGGCCATCATCACCAGCACAGCGAACCAGAACATCGTATCCCACGCCGTTTTCTCTTCAATAATGTTCTTCCACGACATGATATTGGAGAGCAGCAGGATAACCAGGCCAATAAAGGCCGACAGCGTGGCGGGGATCTGGAAGAAGATATCGCCCGCGGTCCACAGCACGATCAGCAGCACGAAGTCGAACGCCAGAATTTTTTCGGCAAGGGACATCGGACCCATTTTGCGCAGTTCTTCCCGTGCGATGCCCGGTATTTCCGGCGTTTTTTTCAGTTCCGGTGGATAAATATAATAGAGGCACAGAGGAATAATCAGCAGCGTCAGCAGACCGGGTACGATGGCACCTAAGAACCAGATCCCCCAGTTAACCTGAATCCCCTGGCTGGCAGCCAGCTCGGCAATCAGCGGGTTCCCGGCCATCGCCGTCAGGAACATTGCGCAGATAATGGCATCAATCTGCGACACACAGATCATCAGAAACGCCCCGGCCTTTCTGGCCGTTGGCCCTGGCTCGGACTGGTATGCGGTGGCAATCGACTGGGTGATGGGATACATAATGCCGCCGCCACGCGCTGAGGCGGAAGGAATGCCCGGGCCGAGTACCATATCGGACAGCGCCAGACCGTAAGCCACGCCGAGCATGCTGTGTCCGCATTTCGAGATAAACCACAGCGCGATGCGCCTGCCCAGCCCGGTTTTAATCACCGCGCGGGAGATAAACATGGCGATACCGATCAGCCAGATCGTGCCGTTGGCAAAGCCGGACAGCGCGGCTACCTTGCCGTTGCCGCCGCCGGAGATCGGCGTGAGCCCGGTCATAGCCGAGACGACCAGCGCCACCATGGTTACCGCGCCCATCGGCATCACTTTTAAAATAATCGCCAGGATGGTCGCGGCGAAGACCGCAAACATATGCCACGCAACAATATCCAGCCCGGTGGGCGGTGGCATAAACCAGATTAGCAGGCCCACAAAGAGCGTGAAAACGCCCTTCCACAGTGGAAATGCCAGTTTTACCTGCACTTGTTCAGTCATCATTATTTCCCTTTATTTTCCCCTACCTCCTTTTTGAACAAAAACAGGCATGCACATCTTGATGGATATCAAGAATGGTAATTAATCCATCTTAATTTACTTATTACGGGGGGAGGTGAAGCTTATCCTGCCCCGGCGGGAGCAGGATAACGGGGTTTATGCAACGCTCAGATTCTGCGTTTTATAGCGCTGCAGCTTATACAGCGTGGCTGCCGCCGCGACCAGCGCCGGTACGCTGAGGAACATCAGGATACTGTCGGCCTGCCACTGCTGAGAAAGCAGCTGGGCACTCATCATGGTGCCTGCCACGCCGCCAAAGCGCCCGACGCCCTGCATCCACGCAATTCCCGTTGCGCGGCAGTGGGTTGGATAAAAGGTGGCCGCCAGGGTTTGCAGGCCCGACTGTGCGCCGTTCATGGTAATGCCCATCAGGAAGATCAGCCCGCCGAACAGGACGATATGGTTGTTCTCAAAGCCCAGCGCCAGCGCAAACAGCATGGTCAGAGCAAAACCGGTCATCACCACCTTGTGTGCTTCCCATCTGTCCATCATCCAGCCCGCCAGCAGGATCCCCGCCGTGCCGCCGAAGGTAAACAGCGAGGTCAGCCAGGCCGATTCCGCCAGTGGATAGCCCATCCCCAGCATCAGCGTCGGCATCCAGCTCAGCAGCACGTAATAGATCACCAGTCCCATAAAATAGGTCATCCACAGCATCAGCGTACCGGTCAGCCACGGCTGACTGAACAGCTGTGCCACGCTGCCTTTTTTGCCGGTGGTACGTTCTTCATCGAGATAAAAATGTGTCACCTGCGCCAGACTCCCGGCAATAAACCGCTGGGCAATGCGCCGGATTTGCACAATGTCTTTACCGCGATGCACCAGGAATTTGACCGACTCCGGCAGGAACAGAACCAGCAACACGGTGAGCGCCAGCGGCGCAATCGCTCCGGCCAGCAGCACACTGTGCCAGCCATAGTTAGGGATCAGCCAGGACGAAATCGCCCCGCCGCCCGCCGCACCCAGCGGAAAGCCACAGTACATGGTGTTGATTGCCATAGAACGACAGCGCTTCGGGGCAAACTCAGAGACGAGCGTAATCGCATTCGGCATTGCTGCACCCAGCCCGAGGCCGGTCAGAAAGCGCCACAGCGTCAGCGTATTCAGCGTCTGCGCATAGGCGGTTCCCAGGCTGGCAAGCCCGAAGAACAGGCAGGAGAAAACCAGCACCTTTTTACGCCCCAGACGGTCCGAGGCCGGCCCGGCGATCAGTGCGCCGATGGAAAGCCCGAGCAGCGCGGCGCTTAATACCGGCCCGAGGTCCTGCCTTTTAATTCCCCAGTCGCTGGACAGCGTGGGGGCGATATAGCCCATCGCCGCCGTGTCGAACCCGTCGATGGCGAGGATCAGAAATCCCAGGATGATAATCACCCAGTGAAAGCGTGAAACCGGTGCTTCGTCGATTGCCTGCTGGATATTCACTTTACCCGAATAAACCATGTAACCCCCGCCCGTTGTGATGTTGCCAGTGTATGTCTTCTGTTCATGTACTTTCCTGTATATACATTTGCAATCGGCACAAAAAATTGTCAAATCGACTTAGCGTAAGTGTTAAGTAGTCGTTGTTTTTGGATGAAAAATGGACGGTTGATGAGGCTGGGTAGATTCGTATGATCCGGATTGACAGACCAGCAGAATTTACAGTGTATTCAAAGAGAGGCGATTTTTAGGCGATATAAAACATGCGGTTAGAACTATTTTTTGCTCATTCCTTCCCACTCGGACAAACCGGCAATATCCTTCTCGCCCTCTGCTTCTTTTAAACGGCGCTGTTGATCAGAAAAGTGAACGTATTCTTGCCGGGCTTTTTCATCTGCCTGTTTCTTCGTCATTGCACCTGTGCCTTGTAATATGTCACGGTCGTTAAACTGCAGGAACTGATCCAGTTTTTCCTGCCAGTCCTGCAAGAATACCTGCTGCCGACGACGAGCCTGATCTTCAGCAAAATCCAGCCACATATTGACCACCCGATTGAGTTCGCTGACTTCTGTCTGGCTCAGGTAATTTTTTGCCACAGTTACATCACTCTTACGAACTTCATCGCCTTTGAAGCTGGTTAATCCCATATGCGGTTGGCTGGAATCAGAACGCAGATGGATAAGTTCAGCCGCAGTAAAACCGGTGCAGGCAAAATGCAGCTTGTTCTGAATGGTTTGAAAAAAATGAGCGGTTTCTTTGTGAGACGGTTGGTAGTCGGCAGCTAACGAAAATATTTCCCTGACTCGCAGATAAACCCGGCGTTCACTGGCGCGAATATCACGGATGCGTTCCAGCATCTCATCGAAATAGTCGGGTACGGTGGAAGTGCCGATGGATGGATTTTTCAGCCGCTCATCATCCATAACAAACCCTTTTATCAGGTATTCCTGGAGGGTTTGCGTGGCCCACTGACGGAACTGCTTACCACGAGTAGAGCGAACGCGATAACCGACGGCGAGTATCGCGTCAAGATTGTAGTGTTCTAACTCTCTGGCTACTCGCCGGTTTCCTTCCTGTCGAACTATCCGGTATTTCCGGATGGTTGAATTTCGGTCAATCTCGCTTTCAGTAAACAGATTAACTAAATGCTCGTTAATGGTGCGCACATCTTTGCCGTACAGTTCAGCTATCGCTGCTTGCGTTAGCCAGAGCGTATCGGACTCAAAGCGACATTCAACACGCAAGCGCCCATCGCTGCTGGCGAAGATCAAAAATTCGCCTGCAGGAGAGTGTGTGATGGGATCGTTGCTCATGTCGCCTCCGCTACGCTGAAAAATGTCTGATTAGAGGGTTAGTATGCCAGAGATGCTGACCGAAAATTACCGTACGAGCGTATCCATTTTGCGCGAGGCCTCCCAGCCAGGAGATGCAATACCGCGTTGGTTACATTGCGGCCAAGCGGAAAGATGTGCTAACCGGGAAAGTGGTATTACTGAGATAACAGGCGGGTTTAAGAGATACGGATTGGCGGAAGATCACAGGAGTCGAACCTGCCCGGGACCGCTGGCGGCCCCAACTGGATTTGAAGTCCAGCCGCCTCACCGGAGACGACGATCTTCCTTTTAATACAGAAGCGCGGCGAGTATACCATCGGTGATACCCTTATAAAAACCATGGTTTCATTAAATAAGATGTCTGATGTCCCGCAGCGGCAGCAACGTGTCCGTTTCTGACCTTCTTTCCCCCGCTTATCCTTGCCATCATAGGGTTATTCCCCTCAGGCAAGGAGTCCGAAAATGACCGATACCGTTTTACTGGTAATTGACGCGCAGCAGTCGTTCTATCATCGTGGCTATCAGCAAACCCCGGAAACGCCCGCGTTTGAACAGGCGCTGAGCAGGCTCATTGCGGGCTGTCAGCAGAAAGAAATTCCGGTGGTGGACGTGCTGCATGTGGAAACCGAAGGCCCGTTTTCACCGGCGTCCGGCCTGGTGGTTCGCCTGCCGTTTCTGACCCATCAGGCGGCGCACGCCGTGAAAAAGACGGTACATAATGCGCTGACGGAATCCGGTCTGCTACAGTGGCTGGAGCAGCGGCAGGTAAAGCACGTGATCGTGAGCGGTATCCGTACCGAGCAGTGCTGTGAAACCACCGCGCGCGTGGCGTCGGACCTCGGCTACCGCGTGACGTTTGTGACGGAAGCGACGCTGACGTTCCCCATTACCCATAACGGCATTACGCTCAGCGTGGCGGATTTGCGCCACCGTACCGAAAGCGTGCTGATCGATCGCTTCGCCGCGATCCGCACGGTGGAGGAGTGCCTGCAGGAGCTTGCATAATATGACGATTCCGGTGTGGTTTCTGACCCTGCCCGGTGTGATGACCCTCGATCTGACCGGCCCGGCGGAGACGCTGAAGCTGGCCGACGGGGCCTTCAGCCTGCACTATATTGGCCCCGATGAAACCGTGCTGAGCTCAACGGATATGGCCATCAGCCGCATCCAACCGCTGCCGGAAACGTTACCCCCCGGCAGCCTGTTGGTGGTGCCGGGCGTGCAGGACTCTTCGGTATGGTTTGACACCCCGCAGGCGATTGCCGCTCGTAACTGGCTGATGCGCATCCAGCCCGCGATTCACGCCCGGCATATTACCCTGATCTGCGTCTGCTCCGGCTCGCTGCTTGCCGCCCGCGCCGGGCTGATGCACGGTGTGGAATGCACCACCCATCATGAAGTGATCGCACGTCTCAAAAACGCCGAACCTGCCGCTATCGTGCGGGAAAATCGCATCTTTATCGAAGATCGCGGCATCTGGACCAGCGCGGGGATTACCGCCGGTATCGATCTGTCGCTGCATCTGATTAACCGCCTGTGTGGCTCGCAGATGGCGCTGAACGTGGCGCGGGAAATGGTGGTCTACTTCCGCCGCTCGGGGGATGATCCGCAGCTCTCGCCGTGGCTGCGCTACCGCAACCATATGCATCCGGCCATTCACCGCACCCAGGATCTGCTGATCCAGCAGCCGGAGCAGGAGTGGTCGCTGGATGATATCGCCGAGCGAGTCCACGTCAGCGCGCGCCATCTGACGCGGCTGTTCCGCCAGCATCTCGGCATCAGCGTACGTGAGTATCACGAGCAGCTGCGACTGGCGATTGTCCAGCAGCGTCGCCAGCAGGGCGAAGGCAACGAGCAGGCGGCGCTGGCGGCAGGATTTTCCTCCTCCCGCCAGCTACGCCGCGCGCAGCAGCGCTGGCAGGCGGACTAGCTTACAAGGTGATGTTTATCGATGCGCTGCAGGCCAATGGCCAGCAGCAGACTGCCGCCGAGGGTGATGGCAAACACCAGCGGGATGTCGATCAACGGATAGTCGGTATTATCCAGCCCGTGGGTGCGCATATAGTGGATAAACAGCGCGTGGAAGCCGTAAATCGGCAATGAATAGCGCGAAATGGTGGCTAAAATCGGCAAAGGACGGTCGTTTAGCGTGTTTTTAAACAGCACCAGCAGACTGACGGCGGCAATAAACACCGCCGGGCCGCAGTAGAGATACCAGGTGTCGGCGAAGGCGCCGTTAATGGCGAACTGGCGTTTGGTGCCGAAGGCAATCACCAGCACGCAGACAATGAAGGTTATCGCCGCCAGCCAGCTTACGCCCCGCCTGTCGGTTTTCATCGTGCCGATGGCCCGACCGGTCAGCGCGTACAGCAGATAGTAGATGGAATCCCCGTTGATATAGAGGTTTACCGGCAGCCAGTGAAAGCGGGCGATCGAACCGTCGACGGTATTCGGGTTTGCCAGTACCGCCAGCACCAGAATGACAATCGCCATATAGCCCGCGCTAACCGGTTTCACCTGAATCAGCGGTGAAAACATATAGATGGCGATAATCGCGAAGAAAAACCACAGATGGTAAAAGATCGGTTTTTGCAGCAGGTTTTTCACCGAGGTGACTTCATTAATTGGCGTCAGCAGGGTGATATAGGCCAGCGCAATCGCGCTGTAGAACAGCAGGCACAGCACTACGCGCAGGAAATGGCGCTTCTGCGCGCTGCGCTCGCCGAAAAACAGGTAGCCGGAGATCATAAAGAAGATCGGCACGCACACCCGGGATGCCGAGTTCAGCAGATTTGAGAGATCCCAGCTGTGTTCGCCGACCGACATCCCGGTGGTCACGTACCAGGTGGTGGTGTGGATCATTATCACCATCAAACACGCTACCGCGCGTAAATTATCTATCCAGCCAATTTTCTGCATTATTTCAATCCTGTTTGCCGGGAAAAAATCCGTATCGATGCCCGCTAAGCCTGGCCAGGGGAACGGACTTCAACAACCCGACGAGCAAAAACTCGGAACAGGACGAACAAAATGTGTGGCATCGCCGACAAAAGCAGCGAATTCGATTAAATCACCGCCGTTATCATTACCATTTTGGTAATCAACCCGGTCAAAGGGTATACTGACGCCCACTTTTTTAACCACTCGTATCGCGTGCGAAATCAACATGCAAAAGTTTGATACCAAGACTTTCCAGGGCCTGATCCTGACCTTACAGGATTACTGGGCGCGCCAGGGCTGCACCATCATCCAACCGCTGGATATGGAAGTGGGCGCTGGTACTTCTCACCCGATGACCTGCCTGCGGGCGCTGGGGCCAGAGCCAACGGCGGTGGCCTACGTGCAGCCGTCGCGCCGCCCTACCGACGGCCGCTACGGTGAAAACCCGAACCGCTTACAGCACTACTACCAGTTCCAGGTGATCATCAAGCCGTCACCGGACAACATTCAGGAGCTGTACCTTGGCTCGCTGAAAGAGCTGGGCATGGACCCGACCATCCACGATATCCGCTTCGTGGAAGATAACTGGGAAAACCCAACGCTGGGTGCCTGGGGTCTGGGCTGGGAAGTGTGGCTGAACGGCATGGAAGTGACGCAGTTCACCTACTTCCAGCAGGTTGGCGGCCTGGAGTGCAAACCGGTTACCGGCGAAATCACCTACGGTCTGGAGCGCCTGGCTATGTACATCCAGGGCGTGGACAGCGTTTACGATCTGGTGTGGAGCGACGGTCCGCTGGGTAAAACCACCTATGGTGACGTGTTCCATCAGAACGAAGTGGAGCAGTCCACCTATAACTTCGAATACGCCGACGTCGATTTCCTCTTCGCCTGCTTCGAGCAGTACGAGAAAGAGGCGCAGAGCCTGCTGGCGCTGGAAAAACCGCTGCCGCTGCCTGCCTACGAGCGTATTCTGAAAGCCGCACACAGCTTTAACCTGCTGGATGCCCGTAAAGCCATCTCCGTCACCGAGCGTCAGCGTTATATTCTGCGTATCCGCACCCTGACGAAATCCGTGGCCGAAGCTTACTACGCCTCCCGCGAGGCGCTGGGCTTCCCGATGTGCAATAACAAGAAATAAGAGGCAGCCATGACTGAAAAAACCTTCCTGGTGGAAATCGGCACCGAAGAGCTGCCTCCGAAAGCCCTGCGCAGCCTGGCGGAGTCCTTCGCGGCTAACTTTACCGCTGAACTGGATGCCGCAGGCCTGGCCCATGGCGACGTGAAGTGGTTCGCCGCACCGCGCCGCCTGGCGCTGAAAGTCGCCAGCCTGAGCGCCGCGCAGCCGGATCGTGAAGTGGAAAAACGTGGCCCGGCGATTGCCGCCGCGTTTGATGCCAACGGCGTGGCCACCAAGGCTGCCGAAGGCTGGGCACGCGGCTGCGGTATCACCGTCGATCAGGCCGAGCGCCTGAGCACCGACAAAGGTGAATGGCTGGTGTACCGCGCGAAAGTGACCGGTGAAAGCGCGCAGGCGCTGCTGCCGGCGATGATCGCTACTTCACTGGCTAAGCTGCCGATTCCGAAACTGATGCGCTGGGGCGCGTCTGACGTGCAGTTCGTGCGTCCGGTGCATACCGTGACCATCCTGCTCGGCGATGAGCTGATCCCGGCCACCATTCTGGGTATCGATTCGGCGCGCACTATTCGCGGCCACCGCTTTATGGGCGAGCCGGAATTCACCATCGATAACGCCGACCAGTATCCGGCGATCCTGCTGGAGCGCGGTAAAGTGCAGGCGGATTTCGAAGCCCGTAAAGCGACGATTAAAGCCGATGCAGAAGAAGCTGCCCGTAAAATCGGCGGCGTTGCCGATCTGAGCGAAAGCCTGCTGGAAGAAGTCACCTCCCTGGTGGAGTGGCCGGTGGTGCTGACGGCGAAGTTTGAAGAGAAGTTCCTCGCGGTTCCGGCTGAAGCGCTGGTGTACACCATGAAGGGCGACCAGAAGTATTTCCCGGTGTACGACAACGCAGGCAAGCTGCTGCCAAACTTCATTTTCGTGTCGAACATTATTTCGAAAGATCCGCAGCAGATTATCTCCGGTAACGAGAAGGTGGTGCGTCCACGCCTCGCCGACGCCGAGTTCTTCTTCAACAGCGATCGTAAGCGTCGTCTGGAAGATAACCTGCCGCGTCTGGAAACCGTGCTGTTCCAGAAAGAGCTGGGCACCCTGCGCGATAAAACCGACCGCATTCAGGCGCTGGCCGGCTGGATTGCTGCCCAGATCGGCGCGGATGTGAATCATGCGACCCGCGCTGGCCTGCTGTCCAAGTGCGATCTGATGACCAACATGGTGTTCGAATTTACCGACACCCAGGGCGTGATGGGCATGCACTATGCGCGTCACGATGGCGAAGCCGAAGACGTTGCGGTCGCGCTGAACGAGCAGTATCAGCCGCGCTTTGCCGGTGACGAGCTGCCGTCTAACCCAATTGCCTGCGCGCTGGCGATTGCCGATAAGATGGATACTCTGGCCGGGATTTTCGGCATTGGTCAGCATCCGAAAGGCGACAAAGACCCGTTCGCTCTGCGCCGTGCCGCGCTTGGCGTGCTGCGTATTATCGTCGAGAAAAACCTGCCGCTGGATCTGCAAACCCTGACGGAAGAAGCGGTGCGCCTGTACGGCAGCAAGCTGTCTAACGCTAAGGTCGTGGACGAAGTGATCGACTTTATGCTGGGGCGTTTCCGTACCTGGTATCAGGAAGAAGGCCACAGCGTGGATACCATCCAGGCCGTGCTGGCGCGTCGTCCGACCCGTCCGGCGGATTTCGATGCCCGCATGAAGGCAGTGTCTCACTTCCGTACGCTGGAAGCCGCAGCCACGCTGGCCGCCGCCAACAAGCGCGTCTCTAACATTCTTGCCAAGTCCAGCGAACCGCTGAACGACAGCGTGCAGGCCGTGCTGCTGAAAGAGAATGAAGAGATCAAGCTGGCGACCTACGTGTCTGCATTGAGCAGCAAGCTGCAGCCTTACTTTGCAGAAGGCCGCTATCAGGAAGCGCTGATCGAGCTGGCTGAGCTGCGCGAGACGGTGGATAACTTCTTCGACAAGGTGATGGTGAATGCCGACGATCAGGCGGTGCGTATTAACCGTCTGACCCTGCTGGCTAAGCTGCGCGAGCTGTTCCTGCAGGTTGCGGATATCTCCCTGCTGCAGTAAGTCGCTACCCTAAGAGGCGGGCCATCGGTCCGCCTTTTTTATCGCACAGACACCCCGCCTTACAATTCCACCTTGCCCCTGAGGCTCCATTTCCTTACCCTGTGCGGTTTTTGCCATTCAGGTTAAGACAGTTATGCAATCCTTTGGATACGCTGCCAAAGCAGCCAACACCCCTCTCGAACCCTACGAATTCAAGCGCCGCGACCTGCAGGCTGGTGATGTCCATATCGACATCCACTACTGCGGCGTCTGCCACTCGGACCTGCATATGGCGCGTAACGAATGGGGCGTCAGCCAGTTCCCGCTGGTGCCGGGACACGAAATCGTTGGGCGCGTTGTCGCCACCGGCAGCGACGTTACCGCGTTTAAAGCGGGCGATTTGGTGGGGGTGGGCGTGATGGTCGACTCCTGCGGCCACTGCGCTCAGTGCCACGGTGGTGAAGAGCAGTACTGCGAAGAAGGCTTTACCGCAACCTATAACAGTGAAGAGAAAACCATCGGCGGTATGACCTTCGGCGGTTACTCCGACAGTATCGTGGTCGACAGTAAATTTGTCGTCTCCGTTCCGGATAACCTGGAACTGAGCGCGGTAGCACCGCTGCTGTGCGCCGGTGTGACCACGTGGTCACCGCTTCAGCACTGGAACGTGCAGCCGGGCCAGCGTGTGGGAATTATCGGGCTGGGTGGTCTGGGCCATATGGCGGTGAAGCTGGCGAGCGCGCTGGGTGCCGAAGTGGTGTTGTTTACCACCTCACCGGCGAAAGGTGCCGATGCGCTGCGCCTGGGTGCCAGCCAGGTGGTGGTGTCGAAAGATGCAGAGCAGATGGAGAGCGTGAAGAACAGTCTGGATATGATCCTCGATTGCGTAGCCGCACCGCACGATCTGGACCCCTACCTCAATGCGCTGAAAACTAACGGCCATCTGGTTCTGGTCGGCATTCCTGACTCCCCGCATAAGTCACCCAACGTCACACCCATTGTGTTCAAACGCCTGAGTATTTCCGGCACTTCGATCGGCAGCATCAAGGAAACCCAGCAGATGCTAGATTTCTGCGGCCAGCACAATATCGTGTCGGATGTGGAGGTGATTTGCCTGGATCAGGTGGAGGAGGCGTTTGAGCGGATGCTGAAGGGTGATGTGAAGTACCGTTTTGTCATTGATATGAAAGCGGGACGCTAAGACTCTCCTGCATAAAACCCGCCCTGTGGCGGGTTTGTTTTTTCGTTCTTTTATCTTTCCAGCAACTGTCGTCCCAGATACGGATTCGAATGAATCAACTGCATCAGCTTCTGTGCGCTGCCTGACGGTTTGGTGCGTTGTGATTCCCAGCTTTTTACTGATGAAACGCTGACGCCCATCGCCAGGGCAAACTCATCAATCTGCATGCCGCTGATTTCCCTGATCCGTCTCGGTTCCGGCATCGCTGCTTCACTTTCTGTCATCGCGCCAGCCCGCACCACATCACGCGTTAACACGATTTGTTCCAGGCTGGAGAGTAATTCAAGCATTGGATCTTTTGTTTCCATAAGCACACACCTCATTAAACTCACTTAATGTGAACAACCAGAGGAGTAGAGCCTCAAGCTCAGGCTCAGAATACTGGCGGACATCAACCGCTGGAAAACTGCAGGGCAGCACAGGGAAACGCCAGGAGCTTAAGTATTAGACTAATCCTGGTGATTCAGGTCATATTTTTTAATTATTTTTTTGTTTTGCTTTGCAAAAAATGAAAGGCGTTAACTCCGTTTTGTTAGTTGTCATTGGCTTAGGTCGCATAAGCCGGGCTTACCTGTCACAGTCTTGCCAATCAGCCAATCAGCCAATCAGCCAATCAGCCAATCAGCCAATCAGCCAATCTGCATCGGCAATGATTGATACTCGGCGGTCACATCAACGATCGCGCTATCCTTCGAAAACGAGTTCGACTATCCTTCATTCAGGATTTATCTTCTTCACAACCCGCAAGATAGTTAACAGGAGTTTTTTCCATGACCAAAGGACCTGCACGCATCTGGATGCGTTTGCTGGTGCCGTTTATGGCGCTGTTTCTGGTGCTGCAGCTGACCGGCTGCGGTGATAAAGAAGCCGACCAACGCAAGGCGTTTATCGATTTTCTGCAAAATACGGTGATGCGCAGTGGTGAGCACCTGCCTTCGCTGAGCGAAGATCAGAAGCAGAAGTTCGGCAACTACGTTAGCGACTACGCCATCATCTACGGTTTTTCTCAGCAGGTGAACAAGGCGGTTGATTCCGGGCTAAAACCGGTGGTGGATGAGCTTTCGGCCATTCGTACTCCGCAGGACTATCTGACCCGCCGCGATTCACTGCGCCAGGCCAGCGGCTCTCTGGGCGTATTGAATCAGCAGATCCAGACCGCTAAAACCCAGGCCGACAGCAGCAAAGCCACGCTGAAACAGCCGGAAGATCTGAAAACCGTCTATGACAATGTCTTTAATAAAGTGGTGACGCAGCCGGCGGACGCATTAATGCCTCTGCTGCCTACCCTACAAACGCTGAGCCAGGATGTGATCCAGGTCGGTGATTTCCTGCAGCAGCAGGGAACGCGCGTCAGTTTTAACGGCTCGGCGGTGCAGTTCCCCACGCAGGAGCAGGCATCCGATTACAACACGTTAATGAGCAATCTGAGCATGAATGCGCAGGCACTTAATCAGGCGCAAAGTGTACTAAACAGCGTTCAGTAATAGATGAGGTAGGGGAATCGTCCTGCCCCGCTTAATTTTATTCTTCACGATATGAAAAAGGCCACATTGCTGTGGCCTCGATTTTTACCCATTCACGGGAATATAGTGAATGTTACCAGCAGCCGTTTGCCCATGCGTTAGCTGTTTCTTTACCACCGGCACCCTGGTCGTCAACAATTTTGATCGGTGCTCTGCATACGCTTGGCTCTGTCGCAGCAACCATACGATAATCCATACCGCGATATCGTGGGTCGACCTGGGAATAAAGCCTGGCAACTTCCATCAATGACTGAAGATGCGTTGCTGTTGCGCGCTCTTCATGCATGCCTAAAACGCCGCATCCTGCACCGCTAACCTGTGAAAGTTCTGAAGTGGTTAGTTCACGAAGGCTCATTTTTTTAATCTCCCTATTTCTATTTTTTTTCGATATTAGCGCTGACTTGAAGTCAACGCGCCAATATTAAAATTAATTTATATAAATAGCATCGCATCCATAATTGGATGGAGTTAATGACTGACTTTTATTAAAAATGGATAGAAGTTTCATAGCGGTTAATATCTAAATGTTAATGGAAATATTATGCGCCTTATGGCACTAATTAGATTATTTAAAAAACGAGACTCATATTTTCAGATCGGGATTAGCGTTTTCCTTTCAACATATCAAGGCACGATATTACCGTTTGCGGCGCTGTTTGCTACAGACCTGACTCCGGTCCTGATGAGCTAAGCTTTTAAGTCGGAATAAGGGATTTTCGCAAAAAAAATTTCTTGTGATCTAAATCACACTTTGGAAACAAATATGGCTTTTAACTATGTGATGAAAATCACATTTTTTAGCCGATTAAGGCTTTTAAGTGAGCCGTGCTCTTTTTTTACACAGTAAAAATGTGATCATTATCACTAAATAAACCCCTATCCCCATTCATTTATAGTGATCTTGATCACATATTATTGTGCGACTACGCAGCGTCATATTCGCGTGATAGAGTCCGCTTGCATACAGTGATACTGACGGCTTTTTCGCCGTAACCGTCTTCAAACAACATCAGCGCGCTCTCTTACATGGTCAGCGCGTACCAATAAGAGGTGTGCTTTTATGTCCTCATCAGATATCAAGATCAAGGTTCAGAACTTTGGTCGCTTTCTGAGTAATATGGTAATGCCAAATATCGGGGCATTTATTGCCTGGGGTATTATCACCGCGCTGTTTATTCCAACCGGATGGCTGCCAAACGAAACGCTGGCCAAGCTGGTTGGCCCAATGATTACCTATCTGCTGCCATTGCTGATCGGTTATACCGGTGGACGCCTGGTCGGTGGCGATCGCGGTGGTGTGGTTGGTGCCATTACGACTATGGGCGTGATCGTTGGTGCTGATATGCCAATGTTCCTCGGCTCAATGATTGCCGGCCCGCTGGGCGGCTGGGCAATCAAAACCTTCGACCGTCAGGTTGATGGTAAGATTAAAAGTGGCTTTGAAATGCTGGTTAACAACTTCTCTGCCGGTATTATCGGCATGCTGTTGGCGATCCTGGCATTCCTGGCTATTGGCCCATTGGTTGAAGGCCTGTCGCATATCCTTGCCGCCGGCGTGAATCTGATGGTGCAGAATAACCTGCTGCCGCTGACCTCTATCTTTGTTGAACCGGCAAAAATCCTCTTCCTGAACAATGCGATTAACCACGGTATCTTCTCGCCGCTGGGTATCCAGCAGGCCAGCGAAGCCGGTAAGTCCATCTTCTTCCTGATTGAAGCGAACCCGGGCCCGGGCATGGGCGTGCTGATGGCCTATATGTTCTTCGGCCGGGGCAACGCAAAACAGTCTGCCGGTGGCGCTGCGATTATCCACTTCCTGGGTGGTATTCATGAGATTTACTTCCCGTATGTGCTGATGAATCCACGCCTGATCCTGGCCGTTATTCTTGGCGGTATGACTGGTGTCTTTACCCTGACCCTGCTGAACGGTGGGCTGGTTTCACCGGCATCTCCGGGTTCAATCCTTGCCGTACTGGCGATGACGCCTAAAGGGGCCTACTTCGCTAATATCGCGGCGATTGTAGCTGCCTTCGCCGTGTCCTTTGTGGTTTCAGCCGTTCTGCTGAAAACCAGCAAGGTTAAAGAAGAAGACGACATCGAAGCGGCAACACGTCGTATGCAGGAAATGAAAGCCGAATCAAAAGGCCAGTCAGCAACTGTCACCGGTGCCGATGCACTGCACTCTGATTTATCCCACGTGCGCAAAATCATCGTTGCCTGTGATGCGGGTATGGGTTCCAGCGCGATGGGTGCGGGCGTACTGCGTAAGAAAGTGAACGATGCGGGTCTGAGTAATATCTCGGTGACCAATACGGCGATTAACAGTCTGCCGGGTGACGTCGATCTGGTGATTACTCATCGCGATCTGACGGAACGTGCGATGCGCCAGGCGCCTCATGCGCAGCATATTTCCCTGACTAACTTCCTCGACAGCGGCCTGTATAACGATCTGACCGCACGTCTGGTTGAAGCCAACCGCAGCGCTGAACATCGCGAGAAAGTGAGCACCACCCTCAGCGACAGTTTTGATGAAGGCCAGGAGCATCTGTTCCAGCTGACCGCCAGCAACGTGTTTCTCGGCAACCGTGCCAGCGACAAAGAGCAGGCCATTCGCTTTGCCGGCGAGCAGCTGGTGAAAGGCGGTTACGTTGAGCCGGAATACGTTGAAGCGATGCTGGAACGTGAAAAACTGACGCCAACCTACCTGGGTGAGTCGATTGCCGTGCCGCACGGTACCATTGCCGCTAAAGACCGCGTGCTGAAAACCGGCGTGGTATTTTGCCAGTATCCGGAAGGCGTACGCTTCGGTGAGGAAGAAGACGACATCGCTCGCCTGGTGATTGGTATTGCTGCCCGTAACAATGAGCATATCCAGGTAATTACCAGCCTGACCAATGCCCTTGACGATGACAGCGTGATTGCCCGACTGGCGACCACGACCAGCGTGCAGGAAGTGTTGGATCTGCTGTCCGGTAAGACCAGCGCCTGATTCAGCGAGTGGTGATGTATTTCCGTAAGGGCCGGGCATGCCCGGCCTTTTTTGGATCGATTCCTGAATAATTTAAGTGGGTAATATCATGAAAGCTTTACATTTTGGCGCGGGTAACATTGGCCGGGGATTTATTGGTAAGCTGCTGGCCGACGCCGGTATTCAGCTGACGTTTGCTGATGTAAACCAGGTTGTACTGGACGCAATTAATGCTCGCCATGAGTACCCGGTTCACGTGGTGGGTGAACAGGCACAGGTTGAGGTAGTAAAAGGTGTGAATGCAGTTAACAGCACCAGCGACGATATTGTCGACCTGGTGGCTGAGGTTGATATCGTTACCACGGCGGTTGGTCCACAGATCCTCGAACGCATTGCCGGCGGCATCGCAAAAGGGTTGGCCAAACGCAGTGATAACGCTAATTCCCGTCCTCTGAATATTATCGCCTGCGAAAACATGGTTCGCGGTACTACACAGTTAAAAGGCCACGTGCTGAAAGCGCTACCCGAGCAGTATCATGCCTGGGTTGAAGCGAACGTGGGCTTTGTGGATTCCGCCGTTGACCGCATCGTTCCGCCTTCTGAAGCGGGCAGCAGCGATCCGCTTGAAGTGACGGTAGAAACCTTCAGCGAATGGATTGTCGATCAAACCCAGTTTAAAGGACCACTGCCTGCTATCCCGGGTATGGAGTTGACTGACAATCTGATGGCATTTGTTGAACGTAAACTGTTCACGCTCAATACGGGGCATGCCATTACCGCTTACCTTGGACAGCTGGCGGGGCATAACACCATTCGTGAAGCGATTCTTGACCCACAGGTGCGTACGGTGGTTAAAGGTGCAATGGAAGAAAGCGGTGCGGTGCTGATCAAGCGTTACGGATTTGAAGCGGATAAGCACGCGGCATATATCCAGAAAATCCTGGGCCGTTTTGAAAACCCCTACCTGAAAGATGACGTTGAGCGGGTGGGTCGCCAGCCGCTGCGTAAACTCAGCGCCGGGGATCGCCTGATTAAGCCAACGCTGGGTACGCTGGAATATCAGCTTCCTCATGATAACCTGGTAACCGGAATTGCCGCCGCGCTGCGTTATCACAGTGAGCAGGACCCGCAGGCGCAGGAACTGGCAGAGCTCCTTGCGAAGCAGGATGTCGCGGCCACGCTGGCGCAGATCTCTGGCCTTGATGCCAATAGTGATGTGGTTAAGGCCGTAGTGAAAGTCTGGAGCGCTATGGCATAATGCCGGTGAACGCGCTCCTCAGGGACGAACAATCAGGGCACAGCTCCACCGCTGTGCCCGCGCTGGCACTACTCCGTCATACGATGAATGATATGCAGGCACTCATGGAACAACCTCAGGCTTTTGAAAACAGAGTGCTGGAGCGCCTTAACGCCGGGCGATCGGTAAGAAGTTTTTTGATCGCTGCCGTCGAATTGCTGGCAGAGGCGATTAATATTCTGGTTATCCAGGTGTTCCGTAAAGATGACTATGCCGTAAAGTACGCGGTAGAGCCGCTGTTACACGGCGATGGCCCGCTCGGTGAGCTGTCTGTTCGTCTTAAGCTGATTTATGGCTTAGGGATGATTAATCGTAGTGAATATGAAGACTGTGAGCTGCTCATGGCGCTGCGTGAGGAGCTGAACTATGATGGCCATGAATACCGTTTCACTGATGATGAAATTCTGGGTCCTTTTGGTGAACTGCACTGCGTAACCCCTCTTCCTCCTCGCCCTGACTTCGCCATCGAAGATGCGGAACTACGCAATATGCAGCAGTTGCGCTACCAGCAGGTGGTGCGCTCAACTATGGTCCTGTCGCTCACCGCGTTGATTTCGTTGATAAGCCAGAAACAGGCCTTCAAAAAATAACCTCTCTTTACCCGCTTTACACCGGTTTGGTGTATCCTTTGCAGCAATGAATCATTGTTACGGTTAATCGTTATGAAAGAACAAGTACAGTCAGAAATTAAAATCCTTAGTGACAAGCTGGATGCTCTTAATCACAAAGAACCTGGCCTGCTGGCATCGGGCGACAGCGAAAAACTGGGTGAACTACTGAATGAGAAAGACAAACTGACCGCTGAGATCGAACGTCTGCGTAATGTGCGGGCAGAGAAGCTGAGTAAAGAAGCTCAGCAGTTGAAAAAGCTGCCCTTCAGCCGGGCTATCACCAAGAAAGAGCAGGCTAATATGGGGGCGCTGAAAAAGAGCGTACGTGGCCTGATTGTCGTACATCCCACTACTGCTTTGGGCCGCGAAATGGGCCTTAAAGAGATGACAGGGTTTGCGAAGTCTGAGTTTTAAGAACACTGCCCGGACTTAGCTCCGGGTATCTTAAGTCAACGGTTTTTTCATCTAAAACAATTGGTTGATGAAATCAAACTTCCTTAAATATCCTCATAAACTCTCACCTTTTGCGCTTTTGTATTAAAAAATTTCCTCATTAGCCCATTTTTTCTCAAAAACCAGTTTCATTATCTGTTAACGGTGTTTCCCATAGTGCTAAATTCTGCTAAACGTCATCTGTACGGTTAAAGGACATCGCAAATTAAATGCATAAAAGAGACTAAATCCGAAATTATTATTTCGTTTTTAAAGTTCCAGAGATATATATCGAATTCTGGTGAATGTATTTTTTCTCTTCAAATGAAGAACTGGATTTGCAATAATTCTTTTCAACGAGCAACCACTGGTGGTTATTTATCCGTGACTATAGATGTCATGTAATATTAGTCATGCATA
Organism: Erwinia sp. S38; assembly: GCF_016624545.1. Classification (NCBI taxonomy): domain Bacteria; kingdom Pseudomonadati; phylum Pseudomonadota; class Gammaproteobacteria; order Enterobacterales; family Erwiniaceae; genus Erwinia; species Erwinia sp. S38. Next base: position 155,936 of record NZ_JACVTS010000009.1, read on the forward strand.
GGTTCGTTAAATATTTTCTCTGAAAGAATTCAGTGCAAGATGTTCTTTTGCATTCTTGAAAACGGACAAAAGATATCTTCATATCAATAAAGGAATAGTGTAATGGAACTGAAAAAAATCGTACTTGGCGTTGCTTTAGCTATGGGTGCTGCTACTTTTGCTCAGGCTGCTGAAGAGCCAGTAACTCCAACCGACCAGGGTAGCGGTACTGTAACCTTTAAAGGTTCTATTATTGATGCACCTTGTTCTATCGTTGGTAATAAAGATCAGTCTGTTGAAATGGGACAGATCTCTAACTCAGCGCTGGCTAATGGCGGTACTTCAGTCCCTGCGAGCTTCAAAATCGAACTGGCAAACTGTAATCTGGCAGATAAATATAAAACTGTTAGCGTTACCTTTACCGGTGCCGAAGGTAAAATTGAAAACTCTCTGGGTATGAGCAAAGCGACTGGTGCCAGCATCATTATGCAAGATGGCGCGAGTAACAAAATCAAGCTGGGTACCCCTACTGCACTGCAGACTCTGGCAAACGGTTCTAACACCCTGGCCTTCTCCGCTTATGTACAGGGCAACCCGGGTGAAACCGTTCAGCTGGGTCAGTTCGATAGTATCGCTAGCTTCACCCTCGCTTATCAGTAATATTCATTATTGATGAAGAGTACATGTGGGGGATAACTCCACATGTACTGATTTAATCTGCGATTATTGGATTTCCTCTATGTTCAAGAAAATAAGCATTTTAGTTTTATTGTTGAACATGAGTGCTGTCAGCCAGACTTGGTCCTCTGATATGGGATCTGGGCGCGTAAAGATGGCTGGTAGCATCATTGATACGGCCTGTGAAATTGATATTAACAGTATCGATCAAACACTTGATATGGGCGTAGTCCCGATTGGCCGAATTATTCGAGATGGTTATAGCTTAAAAAAAAGCATCACTATAAATCTGGTAAAATGCATTTTAAATAAAAATGATGAAAATTTAAATCAGTGGAAATATTTCACGATAACTTTCGATGGTATGAATGATGAAGGATTATTTAACATCGAGGGCGATGCAAAAGGTATTGCATTAAGAATAATTGACAGTGATGGAAACGTTGCAAAGCCAGGAGCGCCGCTTCCTTCTGGTGAGCTTAAGTCGGGAAAGATGTCACTTAACTATTCTATTCAGCTTGTGAGCAACCATAAAGCACTGCACGCTGGTGAGTACAATTCCATAGTTAAATATAAAATGGACTACTACTAATCCGCGTTATCCTTTCGATAAATTAATCCTTTGCTGAAATGAATATTCGGCATGGCGCAGAACCATTGATGTAGATGACTCTATGGCGCTGAATGGAATAAAAAAGGTCAGGGAATGATGACGCCATATTATTTTAGGTCTTTTTCTACACGCCCGCATATTCTGGGATTAATCATTAGTTGCATCATCAGCGGCGCTGTCTTTCCCGCTAAATCCCAGGACTTCAATTTTAACGTCGATGTACTCGATGTTGACGATCGTAAAAATATCGACCTCAATCAGTTTTCCCGTGCTGGTTTCGTTATGCCGGGTGATTACATCATGTCCGTCAATATTAACAAGCAGCAGCTGAGAGAACAGCCAGTTAGCTTTTATGCTCCGGATAACGATCCTAAAGGCAGTGAAGCCTGTATTACACCAGAGCTGGTAGAGCAAATTGGCCTGAAGCCACCAATGAAGAACAAACTGACCTGGTGGCACAATGGACGCTGCCTGGTTGCTGACAGTCTGAAAGGAACGGTGGTTAAAAGCGATCTGTCCGTATCGACGGTTTATCTCAGCATTCCGCAGGCTTACCTGGAATATACCTCTGATGACTGGGACCCGCCCTCGCGCTGGGACAATGGTATTCCAGGGCTGTTGTTCGACTATAACGTCAATGCTCAGGGACAACGCCAAAGTAAGGGCGGAGAAAAGAGTTATGATGTTAGTGGCAATGGTACCGTAGGTGCCAACTTTGACGTATGGCGTTTTCGTGCCGATTGGCAAAGCCGTTACAATCATCAGTCAGGTAATGGAGCATCTAACAAGATGACCTGGGACTGGAGTCGTTATTACGCCTACAGGACCATAGCTCGTCTTGGAGCAAAACTGACGTTGGGTGAGAACTACCTCAACTCTGATATTTTTGACAGCTTCCGTTTTACCGGCGCTTCGCTGGCAACCGATGATGCGATGCTGCCGCCCAATCTACGTGGCTATGCGCCAGAAGTTACCGGCGTAGCGAAAACTAACGCAAAAGTCATTATCACTCAGCAAGGGCGTGTGTTACAGCAAACTCAGGTCGCATCTGGTCCATTCCGTATTCAGGATATTAACGATGCGGTTACCGGTAAATTAGATGTACGCGTTGAAGAGCAGGATGGAAGCGTGCAGGAATTTTCGATCAATACGGCGAACATTCCTTATCTGACTCGTCCAGGAACAATCCGTTACAAAATTGCATCTGGTCGCCCTACAGACTGGCGACATCATGCTAATGGACCGATGTTTGGTTCCGGAGAGTTCTCTTGGGGTATTAATAACGGCTGGTCTTTATATGGCGGTGGTGTATCCGACGGCAGATATAATGCTCTTGCATTAGGTATTGGTCGCGATCTGTTATTCCTTGGCGCTCTTTCATTTGACGCAACGCAATCCAGGGCAAAATTGCCTCATAGTGATGAGCTATACTCGGGCGGTTCATATCGCTTGAGCTATTCGAAGCGCTTTGATGACTACGATAATCAGGTGACCTTTGCGGGATATCGCTTCTCGCAGAAAAACTACATGAGCATGAGTGAATATCTCGATGCCAGAATAACCGGAGTCCGCACGCAAAACAGTAAAGAGATGTATACCATCTCCTTTAACCAGCAGTTCCGTGATACTGGCGTTAGTGCGTACCTTAATTATAACCATCAGACATATTGGGACAGACCAGATAACGATCGCTACGATATGACAGTGTCAAGCTATTTTGACTTAGGTCGCTTAAAAAACTTAAGTCTGTCATTAACTGCTTTCCGAAATAAATATAACGGTCATACTGATGACGGGATGTACTTGTCGCTATCATTACCGATCGGCACCGATGCCAGCCTGAGCTATAACGGCAGTTGGGGGCGTTCTGAAAATACAAATAAAGCGAGCTATTACAGACGGATCGATGAACATAACAACTATCAGGTCAGTAGTGGACTATCACACAGTAAGGCGCTGGCAAGTGGTTATTATACTCATGAAGGTGATATTGCCCAGATTGATGCTAATGCCACTTATCAGGAAGGAGAATACAGCTCGGTCGGATTGAGCGTCCAGGGTGGGGCAACTGCAACACTGAAAGGTGCAGCATTGCACAGAACCAGTATTATTGGGGGAACCCGTATTCTTCTGGATACCGATGGTGTGGCGGATGTTCCAGTTAGTGGTTATGGCGCAACGAGCTCGTCTAACCGCTTCGGAAAAGTTGTAATAGCTGACGTGAGTAATTATTACCGAAACAAACTTAGAATCGATCTCAATAAGTTACCAAAGAATTCTGAAGCTATTCGTTCTGTCACTCAGGCGACCCTGACTGAAGGCGCAATTGGTTATCGTAAATTCGAAGTTATTTCTGGGGAAAAAGCGATGGCGGTACTCCGTCTGGCAGATGGGTCTACACCGCCATTTGGTGCCACCGTCAGAAATAGCAGAAATCAGAGCGTCGGGATTGTTAATGATGGCGGTAGCGTATATCTGTCTGGCATTAAAGCAGGTGAAACCATGAAAGTATTCTGGGATGGCAAAGAAAAATGTGAATTGTCACTGCCTAAGAATCTGTTAATCAGCGAAGAGACAAATTTACTGTTGCCATGCCACATGGTGGCTGGTAACAAAAAATAGATGAGATGAGAAAATGAAACAAAAAATTATTATGGGGCTGGTACTGGCTCCATTGATGATCCAGTCTGCATTTGCGGCTATTGCGTTAGATCGTACCCGCATTGTATTTGACGGTGGCCAAAAATCGGTGAGTCTTAGCGTCAGTAACGAAAATAAACAGCTGCCCTATCTGGCTCAGGCATGGCTTGAAGATGAGAAAGGTAACAAAGTTTCTTCGCCATTAACTGTATTACCACCAGTTCAGCGCATTGAGCCTGGTGCTCAAAGCCAGGTTAGGATTCAGTCGGTAGGCGCAGAAAAGAGCCTGCCCCAGGAACGCGAATCGCTGTTCTATTTTAACCTGCGAGAGATTCCACCACGCAGCGATAAGCCAAATACACTGCAAATCGCACTCCAGACACGTGTAAAACTCTTTTACCGTCCTGCTGCGCTGATGATTCAGGGCAACAGCACACCGTGGCAGGAAAAACTCACGCTGACTCGCCAGGGAGATCGTTATGTGGTTAATAATCCGACGCCATACTATGTCACTCTCGTCGATGCCAGTAGTCGCGTGAAGGGACCGTCTGCAAAAGACTTTGAAGCCGTAATGATTGCTCCAAATGGCCAGGCTCCGATTAAATCAGGTGCAGCAGTATTAGGCGATAGTCCGGTATTAACTTATATCAATGACTACGGTGGGCGCCCTCAGCTGAAATTTACCTGTAGTGGCATTACCTGCAAGGCGACGCCGATTAAATCTTAATAACGGATCTAAAGAATAAACTGCGGGATAAGGAGATCAGGTGTGCAAAAACAGCAGAGAAAAATAAATTGCAGCCCGTTGGTACAGAATGAAAGGCCCTCTCATTCAATCAGGTGCGCCGTTGCGTCTGCAATTTTTGCTGCATGTACTTTATATCATCCTGCCATTCTGGCCGCGGATAACTGGGAGGTAGATGGTGCACATGGCGAAATACACGTTCACGGTTCGCTAACGGAAAGTGCCTGCCGTTTGGCTACCAGCTCTGCCTGGCAAGATATCTCCATGGGAAATATAGGAACTGCACAGCTACGACATATCGGTGAACGTGGTAAAGCCGTGAGGTTTGAGATAAAGCTGGAGGATTGTGCATCTTCTGCTTCAAGAGTGAGCGATAGCTTCACGGGCAACGTCAACTGGAGCAACAGGCAACCATCCGTTTCCATTAGCTTTAAGGCTCCTTTGGACCCTGATAATCCGGAGTTGATTCAGGTCAACGGAGCCAGCGGATTGGCATTACGACTTAAGGATATGCTCGGAAGAGATGTCCGTGTTGGTGGCCATGCCACTCCTTTACAACTCACACCGGGGAATAATCAGTTAGTCTATATAATCGCCCCCGAGCGTACGCGTGCAAGCTTAGTTGCCGGTAACTGGTGGTCACTGATTAATGTTGGACTGGATTACCAATAATCAGATAACAAGGAAAGTAATGATGAATTTATTGAAAAATGGCACCGCATTCGCACTGGCTATTTTATTATGTAATCAGGTTAACGCTGCAGATAATTTGAAGTTTACCGGAACGTTAGTTATTCCACCACAATGTACTATTGGTGTGGATGAAACCGGATCACAGATCGTTATTGCGTTCCCAGGTCGTATGCCTATTAGTAAAATCGATGGGGTTAATTTTATGCAGCCTGTTCCTTATAAACTAAAATGTGGTAACGGTACTTCAGGTTTGGATCTGCAGTTAACGCTGGTTGGGAGCGGTGCCTACGGTGATGGTGTCATCAAAACCAATCTTGGCGATCTTGGAATTCAAATTTATTATGGTAGTGGTGGTTCGAAGACTAAATTTAGCCTGAACAAACCTATTGATATTAATTATAATAGTCAACCGGAAATATGGGCGGTTCCTGTGAATAAATCTGGAGGGACATTAACGGATGGTAATTTTGAAGCAACGGCTACATTAAAGGCTGAATATCACTAACAGGAGCTGGCTGGATGAAAAGATATCTCAGACTTAGCCGATCTTTTTTATATACCAGCCTGCTGATATCGACCTTATCAGCTGGTTCATCTGCATATTCTGTAGAGGATAGTAGCGGTGCAGACAATCTGCGCTTTTCGGGGCAGTTAGTTGCTCAGCCCTGTATCATAGATCAGGGTAATGAGTCGCTTAGTCTTAATTTTGATTCAGTTATTGAAAAGTCACTTTATATTTACGGGCGATCATACTCTCGCCAATTCAGTCTATTACTGTCTGAGTGCGATTTGAGCGTAGGCAAGAATGTAAGAATATCTTTCGATGGACAGAGAAGCACTGCACTGCCTAACCTCCTTGCGATAACGGAAGGGGGGAAAACATCAGGTATTGCGGTTGGGCTTGAAACGGCTGATGGTTCATCTCTTCCGCTCGGTAAAAAGACTTCGGATTACCAGCTGAAAGAGGGAAGCAATGAAATTTACTTTAAAGCATACGTTCAGGCGGAACCGGAAGCCATAAATAAAAAAAACATTGTTTTGGGGCCATTTACCGCTGTTGCAACATTTTATCTTGAATATGAATAATCCAATTGACCAATGATTTTGGTAATGACATGACAGTAGAAATGAAATCCCTTCTGCATTAATTATTCTTTCCAAGTTGTGTGTTGGCTGAGTGTCTTGACATTGATTTTTAAAAACATTAAAAAGATGCTCAGCAACACTTTCCTTTTTCACAGTTGATTTTTCTAGTTAAAACAGTAGGTTTCACTCAGTATCCACAGATGGACTTTTACTTAAAAATATGTCATTAAGTAAGAAATTAAATTCCGCCATTAAAATAAAAAATAACCTCTTGCGACGCTCTAAACCATCAATAAAATATGTGCGATATATTATATCGCAGTTTATGTATTAATGACGGCTTGCTTTTTTTATTAAATTCTCTGAGATACAATCCCAACGATTGCCATCAGGAGATAGCAGGGTGGTTGTTGAGATTAAATAACAACTTCTCGGGTTAGGGATAACATCAGGATCTATTTATGAAAAGAAACCATTTAACAGTTGTCATCAATGACCTTAATCGCTTTTTTGCTGAAGGGCTAATGAATTGCATCAGTGATAATTCATCATCAATGGGGCTGAATGTAGAGTTTACCGACTGCGTTTTTAACAGTCGGGCCAAACTAATATTTTTGTCTGCGGACACAGTATCGGTTGCGAATCTTCACTATTTGAATCGTAGATTGGCTTCTCGCGCATTAAGCGTGTTTATCATTCATGATGCCACATCGAATAATACAGCAAGCACATTGAAAATCAGTAAGTTAAATCAGTATACTTCGTTATACAGAGATCAGGCCGTTGATGATTTTGCTAAAGCTATCCGTAATTACCTTGAGCCACAATCTGATTTGCGCAACATTTTAATACCGCCTTGTTCAGTACGTTCTAAAAACAATCTTACCAGGCGTGAGACGGAGATACTGCGTTATCTCGCTCGTGGTATTAGTAATGGTGCGGTGGCCCGTTTTCTTCACATCAGTGAAAAAACAGTAAGTGCCCATAAACGAAATATTATGTCTAAGCTGAACATGATTCGTCCTGCCGAGCTGAACTATTGGCTTCTTCAGGAAGGGTGGTGTGAATCATGGCGTTCCCGTGAAAAATAACTGAGATATTCATGATTAAAACATCTTCCAATTTATTTTTGTATGCAAGAAATAATGTAATATTATTTTTTGCATTTTTTTTATTGGGTTGTCAGACCACATCAAACGCAGGTAAATCGATGGTCCGTTCATCATCCAATACTGCACAAGTGCAATCTGCCACCGCTGGTGCTACATCTGCTTCCTCTGCTAGTGATAGCGGAAAGCCGGTGCTTGCCCGGCAGAATAGCAATGCGGAGACGCACAGCGAAAAATATCAGACGGAAAGTGAAAAGCTACAGCAGTGCCAGTCTCAGTTGGATGCACTGAAAGTGATGAGCCCGGCGCAGTACACGCGTATGCGTAATTCTTTCGACTACCTGATGAATGGCGCTGCTCAATACGCTAACCTCCGCCAAAAGATTAATGCCGATACGCAGGACACGGTAGATGCGTTATATCGATATCGCGCTAATCTGCTGTGTGCCCAGATCGCTCAAACTCTATTGGATGGACTGACGCGCCGAGGTGAGGCCCGCCGATGAACCGTAAGCCAGGCGCATTCCCTTTCGTTCATTCCCAGATTGCGTTGCTCATATTCAGTTTGATGGTTGTTGGCCGTCCAGCCTATGCCGAGCCGAATGAAGCACCAGCGGTTCTTCAGTTTGCGCGTAAGTATAAACAAGAACAGGTCGATACTCCGCGGTACAAACCCGCCAAAAAAGCGCCTAAACCGAAGCGTAATCGGTCGTCTGTGCCTAAAAAACCTGTACTTGCACCCGTAGTCAATCAGGCTCTGATGACTGAGTCTGAACGGCGTCAGCTATTACAGTTGAAAGCGCATGTTGCCCAAAAAGAGCACGAGATTGCGGCGCAAAGTCAGACTATTCAAAAACTCGAAAAGCAACTTTCGACACTCCAGCAGGCTTCTGATAAAGCGTCTGCTGCAGCCGCTGCTATTCCAGTGGCTTCACCGCAAGATCTGAAGATGGCTCAAAATATGATTGAGAGCCTCTACAGGGCATTTACTTTACGTCCCGCATCTGACGCTCTTGCTGAAAATCTGAAGCAGGCTAATCAACGGGCGGCAGATGCCCAACTTGCAGAATCTACGATGCAAGAAAAGCAAAAAGAGTTGAAATTACAGCTTGATGATTTACAGAGTAAAATCGTGGTTCTCAAGAAGAACAATGCTCAGATGCAGGACGTACGTGAAACATCGCTGAATGCCAGGCTTGAAAAGCTTAACAAGCAAAACGATCTGCTGGAATCGGACCTTGCTGCAAGCCGTCAGAAATCATCACAGGCGTTGGCACAGGTTCAACAACTTGAAGCTTCCATGCGCAAGTTAGAGAGCGAGAATAAGCAGTATGCTGACGATAATAAACAGCTTATGTCGCAGATCTCCAACCATGGCAGTGTGAGTGATACGCTTGAAGGATTCAAAAAACAGCAGAATAAACTACAGGAGGAGTTGGCTTCCCGGCAGCAGCAACTCGCCGGTTTAGAAAATGAAAAGCAACAACTGCTGCAACAGCTGGCGGCTGCTCCTACGCCTGCCCAATTTTCCGATAGTCAGCAGCAGGTTACTAAGCTGAAAAATCAGTTGGATGTCAATGTCCAGCGACTTCAGGAACAAGAGCGCAGCGCGACTGAACAGGCTAAATCAAGCAGCGAAATGCTAATCGCTGAGAAAAAAGTAGCGGATGATAAGATCAAAGCTCTACAGGAGAAACTTGCCGCATCCCAAATTCAGCAAGCGACTCTGGAATCAGAGCGGAAACAACTTCAGCAAAAGCTGCAAAACAGTCTGCTTAGTGAAGAGGCAAATAGCGCAGCGATCGCCGTGCAGCTTAAAGAGCTGCAGGATAAATTGACCACCGCCCAGCAGCAGCAAACGGTTTTGTTGGCAGATAAAGAAAAACTTCAGCGTCAGCTTGAACATGCCCCCACCTCTGCGCAGTTGGCCGACAGCCAGCAGAAGGTGAAAGCCCTGCAAGGTGAGCTGGATGCCAGCGCTATACAGCTTCAGAAAAAGGAAATCAGCGCCAGCCAACAGGTGAAAGCTAGCAATGTCATTCTGCTGGCAGAGAAGCAATTGGCTGATAATACAATTAAGGCGCTTCAGGAAAAACTGGATGCATTACAGGTTCAGCAGACGGCTCTGCTTGCTGAAAAACAGGAATTCCAGCAGAAGCTACAAAGCGATCTTAAGGGGAATGAGGCAAGTCATGCCGCTCTTGTTATGCAATTAAAAGAGCTGCAGGGCAAACTGGTTTCAGCCCGGAAACAGCAAAGCGCTATTCAGTCAGAGAAAGATAAATTACAGCACCAGTTAGATAACGCACCTGGTGCGGCTCAATTGGCTGACAGTCAGCTTAAAATAAAAGCCCTTCAGGGACAGTTAGATACTGCGTTGATGCTGCAGAAAAAAGCTGTTACGACCGGCGGAGAGGCGGCCAAAAATGATGATTCAAAACTCACCGCAGAGAACAAGGTGGCAGAGAATAAGATTAAGGAGCTGCAGCTAAAACTGGATGCAACTCAGGCCGAGCTTACCGAAGCGACAAAACAGAGTGTTTCATCCAAAGCTAAAGGCTTGCTGGAGATTAACTCTGAAACGCTGAAGAAGAAATCAACCCGTGAGGCATATGCAATAGGTGTTTCTCTTGGAACAGAGATTCTCCAGCTCCAGGCCGAAAACCGTAACTGGGCATCAACGGATAGCGATAAACCGAGCGTTCTTGCTGGGATCATCGATTCCTTCCAGGGGAAGGAAAAGCTTCCTCCAGCTGAGTTGCATAAGGCATTAATGAACATCAGCGAACGGGTGAAATCGGGTCGTGAGAAGTACATGGGCGATTTAGACAAGTCGACTAAAAACTTCATGGCTAATTTTACCAAACAGAAGAATGTCAAAAAAAGTGAATCTGGTTTTTGGTATCGTCTCGGGTATACGGGAGATACGCCTATTCCTTCGGGCGCAACAATTGATGTCGTTGTAAAAGAGAGTCTGGCCAATGGCATGGTTATTGAGGATATGGATGCTAAAGGTATTGTGCTGACTCAGCCGATATCAGCATTCCCGCCGGTATTCCGCGAAGCGTTGTCAAAGCTTAAAAACCATGGGTCTATTACCATTGTTGTTCCGCCTGCGCTGGCGTATGGTGATAAAGGATATCCGCCTAAAGTACCGCCTAATGCAACTATGGTTTATGATCTGCGCGTTTCAGATGTTTATCCAGAAAATGCGAAAAAGTAATGTTGGTGCAGATTTTTTAATTGGGTATATAAAAACGCATTCAGTAGAACTGAATGCGTCATTTTGTTTTGAGTTAACCCGTGAATGAGTCGGTTTTATTCCAGTAAAGACTCTTCCGCTGTTTAACGGAAGTAATAACGCCTTCTTTTTCCAGCTTGATTAAAATATGCCGTGCATTATAGATGCTGAGTTCAGATCTGTCGGCGATATCTCTGGTACTGGCATATGCCGTGACATCATCATTTGAATCACTTTCTTTAAAAAAATCATGAAGTGCATTGATAACACGTTCTACGGATGTTGCTCTTTGAAAACCCCTGGTGGATTCAATCATTTTATAACTCCTTCTTAGTAAACCCGGCTCCTGCCGATTAATAAAAAACAAACCCCCTGATAATCAAGTAGTTCAATGATAACTTTTGTTTTCATAAATCAAAACTTAATATCAATTAGTTAAAAATTACATAACAATAATCCAATTTTTTAATTTATTTCAGCATTATATTCTGTCTTTTGGTTAAAAATGTAATTTATTAAGAACATTAGCTCGCAAAATTAAGATGTGGCATTACTTAAAAACCTAATGATTAAATGAATGATCCTTATAAGTAAGGCGTTAAGAATGTCAGGTGAGATTGTTTTGGTCCTGAAAGAAATGATACTCATGAATATATCAATGAACCCTCACATACAGATACCTAATGAAATACTCAATAAATAATTTGGTGGAGTTTGATGCTTGCGCTGGAATGCTGATTCTGTTAGGGGAAGAAAATATCCCAGTACAGCTTTCAAAACCTGGCTGCAGGCTTTTAAATGAACTGGTTACTCATTCGGGTATTACGTTAACACGTGATGAGTTACTACAAAATGTTTGGGGAAATCACGGATTGAGCCCCTCCAGTAACAATCTTAGTAATCATATCAGCTTTCTGAGAAAGATTTTTTCACAGCTGGGGATGGAGGATATCATCATTACCTCCCCAAGAGAGGGGTTCAGGCTTGAAGCTGAGGTTCTGATAGTCATCGACAGTCAGTGTAGGCAAGAAGAAAGAATTGAAGAGGAGGAGGAGGAAGATAGTTTTACGGAATTAAAGCCTGATACCAGAGAAGGTAAAATAAAAAGATTTCAACGCTTCATAAATATTTTCATTAGACGAGAAATTTTTAATATCAATTTCATTATTCTGGCAGTCATTTTATTCTCGTTGGTTATTATAACGTCCCGTTTCCCGAATGGTTTTTTCTCCAGAGATAAAAGCGCATTTTCTTCAGTTGGGCTGTGCCATGTTTTTGATTTAGAATCAGGTAGGGAAATTGTCGATAAGAATAAAATGGATATCGTTAAGAAAATCATCAATCAAAAAAACATTAACTGCGTTAATAAAAAAAGTCACATTTATCTCAAGACGACTCAATTTACAAATGATGCAGAGCATAATCAGCAGGCGGCTTTTCTTGTGCAATGCTTCTCTGACCAGAGAGAAAATAAATCGAAGTGTGAGAACTATCTTTCACTAACCATACATAAACCATGAAGAAAATACTTTTTTTCTGCTTCGCTGCTCTATGTTTAATTGCGGGAGGCATTATCATCCCGGGCAAAAAAAATACCTATTTTGCTAATAATAAGCTGGTGCTTTCCTGTAGCGCGAAGGTGGATATTGAGATAAGACAGCCTGATGCATTGGCACATATGGAGGGGCGTCTGAGCCTGACCACGTTGGGCAGCAAAAGGCTGGCATTACTGTATACCGGTCGTCTGGTTGCACCTGAGGGGCGCTTCATATTGAGCAGAACACTGCTAATGGATTACCGTTATCATCCTGAAAACCACGTACTGGAACTGTCCTGGGGCCAGAGTATTGTCAGTGAGACAGATACGGTTCCGGATGAGGTTTTTTATCGTAACCTGATGAAGAGCCGATCTTTTATCCTGTATCTGACGCGATTTAATCAACATGCATGGCTGGTTTCGGGGCTGACTACCCCGCTGTATGTTTGTAATGATGAATGAAAAAACGGTTTACTGCGCAAGGCATATAAACCGTTTTATTCTGGCCAGGGTGGGTCCGTCAGTCGCTACTGCCGACGCTGAACGTAGGTTATCGCCAGCGCAACCGCCAGCACCAGGCCTTTAATAATATCCATGGCATAGTAGGGAACGGACAGCATCACCAGGCCGTTTTGCAGCACGCCGAGGATTACCGCTCCAAGCAGGGTTCCCAGCGCGTTTGGCTTCCCGGCACCGGCCAGAGAAAGCCCAATCCACGCTGCGGCAACGGCATCCATTAAGTATCCACCGCCGGCGTTAACCTGCGAAGAACCGATACGGGAAGCCAGCAGAATGCCACCCAGCCCGGCCAGCAGCGAGGCGATAACGTACGCTACCACGCGATAACGGTTGGTACGAATACCGGACAGGCGTGCAGCCTCCGGATTACCACCGATGGCGTACATACGGCGTCCGTGCTTGGTAAGGGAGAGCAGCAGCTGCGCCAGCACCGTCACCACCAACATTACGATAACGATAATTGGTACCTGGCCCAGCAGCGAGAACACCGCCGGAATGGTGCCTTCGGCCATATCACCGCTTGGTAACACCATGTTTTCGGTAATGGAGCCGCCAAAGCTGTAGGTCATCGCCACACCCTGCACCACAAACAGACTGGCGAGCGTGGCCAGCATGTCAGGGATCTTCAGCACGACGATCATAAAGGCGTTAAACAGGCCAACCAGCGTACAAAGCAGCAGCGTCAGTGCAATCGCCGCCGTGGGGCCGAATCCGTACCAGACGAAAAAGGAGATCACCAGCGAGTTGGCCAGCGATGCGGTTGAGCCGACGGAGAGGTCAAAACCGCCGATAGTCAGCGATATCGATACGCCAATCGCAATCACCGTCACGATAGCGATAGATCGCAGAATATTGATGATGTTACTCGGTTCCAGGAAACTGTCTGACGCCAGGCCAAAACCGATAATCAGCGCCGCTACCGTCAGCAACATTCCCCACTTATAGAGAAAATCAAACAGCTGGTGCCGGACAGATGCTGTCGGCTTGAGGGAAATTTCTTTGCTGCTCACGCAGGTGTTCCTCCGGTGGAATAAAGTAAAAGTGTTTCTTCATCGGTTTCACTGGCGGCCATTTCGGCCACAATGCGCCCGTCCCACAGTACGCAGATGCGGTCGCACAGTCCGACCAGTTCGGCAAATTCGCCGGAGGCATAAATCACCCCTCTACCCTGGCGAGCCAGTCCGTCGATCAGTTCAAACAGGTCTGTTTTTGCTTTGATATCAACGCCCTTTGTCGGCTCGTCGAAAATCAGCACGTCGGCATCGTTTCGCAGCCATTTACCAATCGCCACTTTCTGCTGGTTACCGCCGGACAGGCGGCGCAGCGTTTGTCGCGGGCCGGTGGTGCGAATACCCAGCCTGTTGATGACCTCTTCCGCACAGCGCCATGCCTGGCGATGGCCGAACAGGCTCCAGCGGGAAAAGCTGTTGTCGGCGCTGACGCTAAGATTCATCACCACCGATTCATCAACAAAGATGCCCTCTTTGCGCCGCTCCTCGGGGATCAGCGCCATGCCCTTTTCAACGGCGGCATGGGGCGTTGAAGGCTTCCATGGCCTGCCGTGCAGCTCGCCGCGCGTAACCCGGCTGGCGCTGGCACCGAACAGTGCCTTGCACAGCTCGGTTTTCCCTGCGCCCGCCAGTCCGGCAATGCCCAGGATCTCGCCCTTACGCAGCGTCAGCGTAATATCCTTCAGCAGCTGTTCATCGTGCAGACCGTCAATATGCAGCAGGATCTCCTCGCTGAACGGTGGGCGGCGCGGTGGATAGATGTCGTCCAACTGGTGGCCAAGCATTTTTTCCACAATCTGTTCGCCGCTCAGATCCTGCATGGGTCCGCTTTCAATCAGCTCGCCATCGCGCAGCACCGTCAGGCGATCGCAGATCGCTTTCAGTTCGTGGATGCGGTGCGAGATAAACACCACGCCAATCCCGCTGTCCTGTAGCCGACGAACCACCGCAAACAGACGTTCACTTTCGTGCTGGTCGAGCGGTGCCGTTGGTTCGTCCAGAATCAGGAAGCGGCAATGATGCGATAGCGCACGGGCCAGTAAAATCTGCTGTTTTTCCGCCAGCGTGCAGTGCTCAACCTTACGGCGGACATCAATCTGCACATCCAGCTGTTCCAGTAGCGCGCGAGCCTGGCGGCGCATTGCGCCCCAGCGATACAGCTGGCCGCCTTCGGCCAGCCGGTCCAGCATGATGTTTTCCGCCACGCTCAGGCCGGGGACCAGCGCCACGTCCACTTCCTGCTGAACCAGGTGAATGCCCAGCTGTTTGGCATCGCGTGGGGATCGAATGGTTACCGGTTGCCCATCGAGCAGAATTTCACCGGTAAAGTGATCGTAGGCTCCTGACAGGACGGCCATCAGCGTTGATTTACCGGCCCCGTTTGCACCGGTCAGTGCATGAACAGAGTGTCCCTCGAGGGTCAGGTCGACGGATTTGAGTGCCATAAAGCCGCCAAAAGCGATGGAGATATGGCGCATTTCAAGGCGATTTTGCGCGGTCACAGGCGTGTATTCTCTGGCTAATCAATGAGGGTGCGCTGCATTTTTTAATGAATTATCACGGCAGGCAACAAACGAAAGAGCATAAGCTAACACAAAATCCTATTAGCCATCCAGATGTCCATATATAACGGAGTTAAGCGCTGACCGATGGATGATTATCAGTATGTAAAATCAGATAAATGCAATTAACCAGCATTTTTATATTTTTGCGTGCGGAGGGATGAAGGTAAACTGACGGGAAGCAGGCTAAACATCGGCAAAAAAAACCGGCAACGCATCGCGTCACCGGCTTTTATCACGCCTGCGGCAAATTACTTCGCAGCAGCGAACAGGGCAGCAGCCTGATCCCAGTTAACCACATCCCAGAATGCTTTGATGTAGTCAGGGCGTTTGTTCTGATATTTCAGGTAGTAAGCGTGTTCCCACACGTCCAGACCGATGATTGGCGTACCGGATGCACCGGAGATCGCTTCACCCATCAGCGGGCTGTCCTGGTTAGCAGTAGAAACGACCGCCAGCTTGTCACCTTTCTTAACCAGCCACGCCCAGCCTGAACCGAAACGGGTGGTTGCTGCTTTTTCGAATTCCGCTTTGAACGCGTCAACGCTGCCGAAATCTTTTTCGATAGCCGCTTTCAGATCGCCGCCCAGCGTGGTGCCGGTTTTCAGACCTTTCCAGAAGAAGCTGTGGTTAGAGTGGCCACCGGCGTTGTTACGCAGTGGGCCTTTCTTATCCGCTGGCAGCTGGTCCAGTTTAGCGATCAGTTCATCAACAGGCAGGTTAGCGAATTCAGTACCTTCCAGCGCAGCGTTAGCGTTGTTAACGTAGGCCTGGTGGTGTTTGGTGTGATGGATTTCCATCGTCTGCTTGTCGAAATGGGGTTCCAGCGCATCGTATGCGTAAGGCAGGGATGGTAGTGAATAACTCATGTTCATCATCTCCATTAATATCAGGGGGTGCCAGTACGGCACCGGGTAAGCAGTCGGATCATTATAGTTAAATAAATGATCGGGAAAAGGGTTATCAATGCCCCGAACAAAGTAAGGGTATCGTTCGCAGCCGCTAAGATGCACGGGTTATAGCATTTCGCCGCAGAGTTACAATGAAATGATCTAAGGGAAATTTAACCCGGCAGGCAGGGGATCTGGCCGGTTTGATCCGGCCAGCAGAGCGGTAAACTAACGGGCGAGCGCCGCCAGCGACTTGTCCAGCGCACCGACCAGCCAGTCGATGTCGCTTTCCTGAAATGCCAACGGTGGGCGCAGCTTCAGCACATTGCCGTAAGGCCCGGCTACTGAAGTCAGAACATGGTTGTCGCGCAGCATTTCGGTAACGTCCAGCGCCAGCGGCTTGTTCGGGGTTTTGCTGGCTTTATCCGTCACCAGCTCAAAACCGATAAACAGCCCGGCACCACGCACGTCGCCCACGCACTCGTACTTCTCTTTCAGCGTTAACAGTTCCGCTAACAGTTTCGCGCCCACCACACGGCTGTGTTCCTGTAGCTTTTCTTCTTCAATCACCTTCAGCACCGCCTGCGCTGCGGCCATCGCTACCGGGTTGCCGCCAAAGGTATTGAAGTAAGGAATATCGTCACTGAACGCGGCCAGCACATCACTTTTGGCCAGCAGGCCGGAAACCGGAATGCCGTTACCCATCGGTTTACCGGTGGTGATCACATCCGGCACCACGTCATGGCGGGCGAAGCCCCAGAAGGTGTCCCCGGTACGGGCAAAGCCGGGCTGGACCTCATCGGCAATAAAGATACCGCCGTTCTTATGCACCACGTCAACGGCCTGCTTCAGGAAGCCTCTCGGCCCTGGCAGCACGCCGTCGGAGGAGAAGATGGAATCGGCAAGGAAGCCGGCGAACTTGATGCCGTGCGCGGCCATATCGTCGATCTGCTTCTGAATTTCAGCGGCGAACCAGGCACCGAGATCGGGGCTATTAACGCGATAATGATCCGGCGGCGGCACCAGACGGGTGGTTGCTGCGAGCGGCTGCCCACTACCCAGCGCCGGAGAAGCGCCGGAAGTCAGATCGCTGGTACCGTGATAGGCTTCCTGACTGACGATAATGCCGGTTCCGCCGCTGTATGAACGCGCAATACGGATTGCCAGATCGTTGGCCTCCGAACCGGTACACATATACATGGCGCGGTCGACGGCGGCCGGTGCGGTGGCGAGCAGCTGTTCGGAGTAATCAAGGATCGATTCGTGCAGGTAACGGGTGTGGGTATTCAGCTGCTGCATCTGCTGATATACCGCATCAATCACCGCCGGGTGGCAGTGGCCAATGCTGGCAACGTTATTGTAAACGTCGAGATATTTGTTTCCCGCCGCATCCCACAGATACTGTCCCTTACCTTTCACCAGATGCACCGGCTTGCGGTAGAACAGGCGGTAGGATTCGCCCAGCACTTTGCTGCGCTTATCGGTCAGTTTACGCACGTCGGCATCCAGCCCGTCAGCGTGCTCGGCTCGAAAACTGTTGGTATCCATGATGGTTGAACGTGTAGCCATTGATTGCTCCCGTTACAAAAATGAGGTTTGCCCGGCGGCAGGCATTCAGTGATGTCTGGGGATTATCATGGCAACTTTTTCGACAAATGCAACAAAATACACAAACGCAATAAAATACACATGCAGAGTATCGCATTGTCAGTTAGGCTATGACGGTGAGTTATCGTCAGGAAATCAGAATTATGCTGCAGGAAACACGCTTACATCGCATCCGCGCGCTGCTCAGTACGCTGAATCAGGTAAGTACCGAGCGAATCATTAAAGAGCTGGGTATCTCCCGGGAAACGGCCCGTCGTGACATTATCGAGCTGGAAGCGCAGGGCATGGCGCGCCGGGTACACGGCGGTCTGGTCGCCCTGGACGCCGCACCGGAACCGCCGCTGACCGTGCGCAGTGCCTCCATGGCAAAAGAAAAGCGGGCGATTGCCCGAGCGGCAGTGCAGCTTTTACAGCCCGGGCAGACCCTGTTTATTGATGCGGGCAGCACCACCACCATGCTGGCCGAAGAACTGCGTTCGATGTCCGGCCTGACGATTATCACCAACAGCCTGAATGCCGCGCTAAAGCTCAGTGCAGCGGAAGAACACGAGACGCTGAACAACGAGGTGATCCTGCTGGGCGGCAGCATGCGGGCGGGGGCGCAGGAGACGCGCGGTGAGCTGACGGTCAGTGAAATTTATCGTTATCGTGCCGACCTGGCGCTGCTGTCGCCGGTGGGCGTGGACGCCAGGCAGGGGGCCAGCAGCTTCCATCCGCATGAGGCGGCCATCGCCAGAGCGATGACCGAACAGGCTGGCGGTCTGATCCTGCTGGCCGACCACACGAAAATCGGCATCAGCAGCCGTATAAATTACGCCAGCATCCAGCAGATCGGTACGCTAATCAGCGATCAGGGTGCCGCCGCACTGCCTGCACTGGCGGCCTTACAGCAGAAACTTCCGCAGGTTCTGCTGGTTTAACTCAGCCGCCGATCAGCCGCTGCGGGTGGGTATACACCATCGCGCGGCCGGGTTTGCTGAAGCCGACCAGCGTCAGATTGCTGCGCTGAGCCACTTCAACCGCCAGTCGGGTCGCGGCGGAGACGGCAAACAGGATCTCCACGCCGCACATTGCGGCCTTCTGCACCATCTCATAGCTGGCGCGGCTGGACACCAGCACTGCGCCCGCACCCCAGTCCGCCCGGCTGCGCAGGCCAAGCAGTTTATCCAGCGCCACGTGGCGGCCAACATCTTCACAACCGGCGGTTAAATTGCCGTCAGGCCGTATCCAGGCGGCAGCATGAGTGCAGCCGGTCAGCTGGCCGACCGGCTGGAAGTCACCCAACTGACGCAGGGCCGTATCAAGATGGTTGAGGTTAAAGGTCTGGCTGAACGGCAGAGCGTCGATGGGCTTGCCGATCGCTTCCAGCTGCTCCACGCCGCAGACGCCGCATCCGGTACGCCCGGCCATCGCCCGGCGGCGCTCTTTCAGCCCCATAAACCGGCGGCTGGACAGTTCAACGTGCACTTCAATCCCTTCGCAGGCGGGCTGAATATCGATGCCATAAATCTCCGTCGGGCTGCTGATAATCCCTTCTGATAACGAGAAACCTATGGCGAATGCTTCCAGATCTTTCGGCGTGGCCATCATCACGACGTGGGAGATGCCGTTATACACCAGCGCCACCGGAACCTCTTCCGCCAGCCAGTCCGAACGGGAGTGTTGCAGGCTGTCTCGCGGCCACACCTCAGCTAAACCGGCCCCGATAACCTCTGCCGATTTTGTGTCGATATTGTGCTGTTTTTCGCTCAATCTGTTTTATCCTTAACCAACAACCACACGGTTAATGTGGTAACATTGCGACCGTATGCGTTTAAACTGAGGCAATTGTGAACCTCTGAAGGAAGCGCCGCAAAAATAATTGAGCAACATCGATACAGGAAGAATGCGATGAATGTCAGCAGAAGACGTTTTTTTAAAATCTGCGCGGGAGGGATGGCAGGCACCACGGCTGCCGCTCTGGGATTTGTCCCGACTGCTGCGCTGGCGGAGAGCCGCCAGTACAAGCTGTTACGCGCTCGTGAAACCCGCAACACCTGCACCTACTGTTCCGTTGGCTGCGGCCTGCTAATTTACAGCATGGGCGATGGCGCAAAAAATGCCAAACAGTCAATATTTCACATTGAAGGTGACGCGGACCATCCGGTTAATCGCGGTGCGCTCTGCCCGAAAGGCGCTGGCCTGCTGGATTACATTCACAGCGACAGCCGCCTCAAATACCCCGAATATCGCGCACCCGGCTCCGACAGCTGGCAGCGCATCAGCTGGGATGAGGCCTACGATCGCATTGCTCGCCTGATGAAAGACGATCGCGATGCTAACTTTATTGCCCGCAATGAAGACGGCGTCACGGTTAACCGCTGGCTGAGTACCGGCATGCTGTGCGCTTCCGCCTCCAGCAATGAAACCGGCTATCTGACGCAGAAAATCACCCGTTCGCTCGGCATGCTTGCCGTCGATAACCAGGCGCGCGTCTGACACGGACCTACGGTAGCAAGTCTTGCTCCTACGTTCGGTCGCGGTGCGATGACCAATCACTGGGTCGACATCCGCAATGCGAATCTGATTATTGTCATGGGTGG
The DNA here is from genome assembly GCF_016624545.1 of Erwinia sp. S38. Lineage (NCBI taxonomy): Bacteria > Pseudomonadati > Pseudomonadota > Gammaproteobacteria > Enterobacterales > Erwiniaceae > Erwinia > Erwinia sp. S38. Next base: position 176,428 of record NZ_JACVTS010000009.1, read on the forward strand.
CAACGCCGCTGAAGCGCATCCGGTGGGATTCCGCTGGGCGATGGAAGCCAAAATCCATAACAACGCCAAACTTATCGTTATCGATCCGCGCTTCACACGAACCGCGTCGGTCGCTGATTTCTATACGCCTATCCGTTCCGGCAGCGATATTACTTTCCTGTCCGGCGTTCTGCGTTACCTGATCGAACATGATACCGTCCAGCATGAATACGTCGCGTCCTACACCAATGCCAGCCTGCTGGTGCGGGAAGACTTCAGCTTTGAAGACGGCCTGTTCAGCGGCTATGACCCGGAAACGCGCATCTACGATAAGAGCAGCTGGAACTATCAGCTGGATGGCGAGGGCTATGCCCTGCGCGATCCTACGCTACAGCACCCCCGCTGCGTGTGGAACCTGCTGAAAACGCACGTCAGCCGCTATACGCCTGAAATCGTGGAGCGCATCTGCGGCACGCCGAAAGCGGATTTCCTGAAAGTCTGCCAAATGCTGGCCGAAACCAGCGTCCGCGATCGTACCGCGACCTTCCTCTATGCCCTGGGCTGGACGCAGCACTCGGTGGGTGCGCAGAACATCCGCACTATGGCGATGATCCAGCTGCTGCTTGGCAACATGGGTATGGCGGGCGGCGGCATTAACGCCCTGCGCGGCCACTCCAATATTCAGGGATTAACCGACCTTGGCCTGCTGTCGCAGAGCCTGACTGGCTATATGAACCTGCCTTCCGACAAACAGGCCACGCTGCCCGCTTATCTGGATGCCAACACGCCAAAAGCGCTGCTGCCGGGCCAGGTGAACTACTGGGGCAACTATCCCAAGTTCTTTATCAGCCTGATGAAGTCCTGGTGGGGCGATAAAGCGCAGGCGGAAAACAACTGGGGCTTTGACTGGCTGCCGAAGTGGGATAAAGGCTACGACGTGCTGCGCTACTTCGACATGATGCACCGTGGCGAAGTGAACGGCTATCTGTGCCAGGGCTTTAACCCGCTGGCCTCCTTCCCGCATAAAAAGAAAGTCAGCGAGTCGCTGTCGAAGCTGAAATTCCTGGTGGTTATCGATCCATTAAATACCGAAACCTCGACCTTCTGGCAGTCCCACGGCGAGTTTAACGATGTGCATCCGGCTGATATTCAGACGGAAGTGTTCCGCCTGCCGTCAACCTGCTTTGCAGAAGAAGACGGATCGATCGTCAACTCGGCGCGCTGGTTGCAGTGGCACTGGAAGGCGGCGGACGGTCCGGGCGAAGCGCACAACGATGGTGAAATCCTGGCCGGTATCTACTCGCGTCTGCGCAAGCTCTACGCCAGCGAAGGCGGCGCACTGCCGGAGGCGGTGCTGAACATGACCTGGGATTACCTGACGCCGGATTCACCGGCATCGGAAGAGGTCGCGCAGGAGAGCAACGGCCGCGCGCTGGTCGATCTGGTCGACGACAAAGGCACCGTGCTGGTGAAAAAAGGCCAGCAGCTCAGCAGCTTTGCACAGCTGCGTGCCGACGGCACCACGGCCAGCGGCTGTTGGATCTTTGCCGGCAGCTGGACGCCGGAAGGCAACCAGATGGCACGGCGCGATAACAGCGATCCGTCCGGTCTGGGCAATACGCCGAACTGGAGCTGGGCGTGGCCGCTTAACCGCCGCATCCTCTATAACCGTGCCTCTGCCGACCCGCAGGGGAAAGCGTGGGACCCTGAGCGCCAGCTACTGCACTGGGATGGCGCAAAATGGACCGGGCAGGACGTTGCCGACTACGGCACGGCTCCGCCGGGCAGCGAGGCCGGGCCGTTTATCATGCAGGCGGAAGGGCTGGGGCGTCTGTTTGCCCTCGACAAAATGGCCGAAGGGCCGTTCCCGGAACACTACGAGCCGTTTGAAACGCCGATCGGCACTAACCCGCTGCATCCTTCGGTGATTTCAAACCCGGCGGCACGCATCTTTGCCGACGACCTGAAGGCAATGGGCACGGCGGCGGAGTTCCCGTACGTCGGAACAACGTACCGCCTCACCGAGCATTTCCACTACTGGACCAAGCATGCGCGGCTTAACGCCATTGCGCAGCCGGAGCAGTTTATTGAAATCGGTGAAGTGCTGGCGGAGAAGCTGGGTATTGCCAAAGGGGACTGGGTGAAGGTCAGCTCTAACCGTGGCTACATCAAGGCCGTGGCTGTGGTGACCAAACGCCTGCGGCCGCTGATGGTCGACGGCAAAACGGTCGACACCATCGGTATCCCGTTGCACTGGGGCTTTACTGGCGTGGCGAAGAAGGGGTTCCTGGCGAATACCCTGACGCCATTCGTCGGTGATGCCAATACGCAAACGCCGGAATTTAAGGCGTTCCTTGTCAACGTGGAGAAGGTGTAAACGATGGCTTATCAATCTCAGGACATTGTCCGCCGCTCTGCCACCAACGACCTCACCCCCGCGCCGCGTGCGCGGGACCATCAGCAGGAAGTGGCCAAGCTGATCGACGTTACCACCTGTATCGGCTGCAAAGCCTGTCAGGTGGCCTGCTCCGAGTGGAACGATCTGCGTGATGAGGTGGGCAGCAACGTCGGGGTGTATGACAACCCTGCCGATCTGTCCGCGCAGTCATGGACGGTGATGCGTTTCGCGGAAGTGGAAGAGAATAACCGGCTGGAATGGCTGATCCGTAAGGACGGCTGCATGCACTGTGCCGATCCCGGCTGCCTGAAGGCCTGCCCGTCCGAGGGGGCGATTATTCAGTATGCCAACGGCATCGTCGATTTTCAGTCGGAGCAGTGCATTGGCTGTGGCTACTGCATTGCCGGCTGTCCGTTCAACGTGCCGCGCATCAACCCGAAGGACAACCGTGCCTACAAATGCACGCTTTGTGTCGACCGGGTTAACGTCGGGCAGGAGCCCGCCTGTGTGAAAACCTGCCCAACCGGCGCGATCCACTTTGGCAGCAAAGAAGATATGAAAACGCTGGCGGCCGAACGCGTGGGTGAGCTGCAGGGGCGCGGCTATCAGCACGCCGGGCTATACGACCCCGAAGGCGTGGGCGGTACGCACGTGATGTACGTGCTGCATCATGCCGACAGGCCGCAGCTTTATCACGGTTTGCCGCAGAACCCGGCGATCAGTCCGGCGGTGACTTTCTGGAAAGGCGTCTGGAAACCGCTGGCAGCGATTGGTTTTGCCGCCACCTTTGCCGCTTCGGTATTCCACTATGTCGGTATCGGACCTAACCGTGTTGAAGAAGATGATGATGAGGAGGAACAGCCATGAAAAAGCCGCAGCGAATTCAGCGCTACAGTGCCCCGGAGCGTATTAATCACTGGCTGGTGGCCTTCTGCTTTGTCCTGGCCGCGGTGAGCGGCCTGGGATTCTTCTTCCCGTCGTTTAACTGGTTGATGCAGATCATGGGCACGCCGCAGCTGGCGCGTATCCTGCATCCCTTTACTGGAGTAGTGATGTTTGTGGCTTTCCTGCTGATGTTTTTCCGCTACTGGCGGCACAATTTGCTGGAGCGAAACGACATCCTGTGGGCAAAAAACATCCATAAAATCGCCCAAAACGAAGAGGTGGGAGATACCGGGCGCTATAATTTTGGTCAGAAGTGCGTATTCTGGGCAGCGATCCTCAGTTTAGTGCTGCTGCTGTTAAGTGGCGTGGCGATCTGGCGTCCCTGGTTCGCCGGTTACTTCAGCATTCCGTTTATCCGGCTGGCGCTGGTGGTGCATTCTGTCTCGGCCGTTGTGCTGATCGTGGTGATTATGGTGCACATTTATGCGGCACTGTGGGTGAAAGGGACGATAACCGCCATGGTCGAAGGCTGGGTTAGCGTAAGCTGGGCCAAACGGCATCATCCGCGCTGGTATCGCTCACTACGCGAGCAGCAAAACCCACCGCGACAACACGAAAAAGGTCCCTGATGACGATTAGAATTATTCCGCAGGACCGGCTGGAGAAGGAAAAAAGCAACGCGGCGGGGGGCATTCCGCCGTTACTTTTCCCTCAGCTGAAACACCTGTACAGTCGCCGGGCTGCCCGTTTGCGGCAGCTGGCGGAGAAGAATCCACTGGGCGACTATCTGCGCTTTGCGGCGGTTATTGCCGCCGCGCAGGAAATCGTCCTTTACGATCATCCGCTGCGGATGGATTTGCAGGCGCGGCTGGAAGAGAGTGCCCGCCTCGGCAAACCGCCGCTGGATATCGCCACGCTGCCGCGCGATGCCCACTGGCAGCAGATGCTGCATTCGCTGATTGCCGAGCTGAAGCCGGAGATGAGTGGGCAGGCGCTGTCGGTACTGGAAAACCTGGAAAAAGCCTCCGCCAGCGAGCTGGAGCAAATGGCCGGGGCGCTGCTGGCTCACGACTTCGCCCTGGTGAGCAGCGATAAAGCGCCGTTTATCTGGGCGGCGCTATCGATCTACTGGGCGCAGATGGCGGCGCTGATCCCCGGTAAAGCCAGAGCCGAAGCGGGCGAGCAGCGCCAGTTTTGCCCGGTGTGTGCCAGCGTGCCGGTTGCCAGCGTAATCCATATGGGCAGCCACAAAGACGGCTTGCGCTATCTTCACTGCAACCTGTGCGAAAGCGAATGGCACGTGGTGCGGGCGAAGTGCAGCAACTGCGAGCAAACGCGGGATCTACACTACTGGTCGCTGGATAGCGAAACCGCCGCGATTAAAACCGAAAGCTGCGGTGACTGCGGGACCTACCTGAAAATGCTTTACCAGGAAAAAGATCCGGCCGTTGAGCCGGTTGCCGACGATCTCGCTTCGCTGATCCTTGACGCGCGGATGGAGCAGGAGGGTTTTGCCCGCAGTAGCCTGAATCCGTTCCTGTTTCCCGGGGAGTAAGCCATGAAGACGGCCGGCAATTTTTTTCCGCTCCCCCAGGGATGAGGTGACGACTAAACGTGAGTAATCTGTTCCATCAGCTTCCGTCCATAGACAGCCTGCTGCGCCAGTCCGCGATGCAGGCGCTTTCTGCGGAATGGGGGCACGTCAGGCTGGTCGCCATTCTGCGTGAGATGCAGCAAAGCGCGCGTGATCATATCCGGCAGCATCAGCAGCTTCCCGCCTGGAGCCAGGACTGGGCGAGCCATGCCCGCAGTCTGCTGCATCAGCACAGCCGCGGCGGGCTGCGCCCGGTGCTGAACCTCAGCGGTACGGTTTTGCACACCAACCTTGGCCGCGCGCAGCTGGCTGAAACCGCCGTTGCCGCCGCCACCCGGGCGATGCGATCCCCCGTGACCCTCGAATATTCGCTGGATGATGCGGGGCGCGGCCACCGTGACCGGGCGCTGGCCGATTTGCTATGCCAGCTTACCGGGGCGGAGGACGCCTGCATCGTCAATAACAATGCGGCGGCGGTGCTGCTGATGCTGGCCGCGCTGGCATCGGGTAAACAGGTGATCGTCTCACGCGGTGAGCTGGTGGAAATCGGCGGTGCTTTCCGCATCCCGGATGTGATGACTCAGGCGGGCTGTACTCTGCGCGAAGTGGGCACCACCAACCGCACCCATCTGAAAGATTACCGCCAGGCGATTGAGGAAGACACCGCGCTGCTGATGAAGGTGCACACCAGCAATTATCAGATTCAGGGCTTTACCAGGGCCGTCAGTGAAGCGGAACTGATCGCGCTCGGGGAGGAATCTGACCTGCCGGTGGTGGTTGATTTGGGCAGCGGTTCGCTGATCGATCTCAGCCAGTATGGCTTACCCGAAGAACCGATGCCGCAGCGGCTGATTGCGGCGGGTGCCAGCCTGGTCAGCTTTTCCGGCGATAAGCTGCTGGGCGGGCCGCAGGCCGGGATTATCATCGGCAAAAAAGCGCTCATCGAACGCTTGCAGCAGCATCCGCTGAAGCGCGCGCTGCGGGTGGATAAAGTCACCCTCGCCGCGCTGGAAGCCACGCTCCAGCTGTATCGTCAGCCGGATAAGCTGGCGGAACAGCTGCCCACGCTCAGATTCCTGACCCGCACCCGGCAGGATATTCATGCCCAGGGGCTGCGGCTACTGCCCGCTGTGGAAGCCGCCTGCGGGCAACAGTTCTGCGTGGCGCTGGCACCCTGCTCTTCGCAGATTGGCAGCGGCTCGCTGCCGATTGAGCGGCTGCCCGGTACGGCGCTGACTCTGACCTCTCGCGACGGCAGCGGCAGCACTCTGATGGCGCTCACCCGCAAACTGCGTGAGGGTGATGTGCCGGTGATCGGGCGCATTCACGACGGCTCTCTGTGGCTCGATCTGCGCACGCTGGAAGACGAAGAACTGTTTATCAGGATGATAAGTGCATGATTATTGCCACCGCCGGTCACGTTGACCACGGTAAGACCTCGCTGCTACAGGCGCTGACCGGCGTGAATGCCGACAGACTGCCGGAAGAAAAATCGCGCGGCATGACCATCGATCTTGGCTATGTCTACTGGCCGCAGCCGGATGGCGCGATCGTCGGATTTATTGACGTTCCCGGCCACGAAAAATTTCTCAGCAATATGCTCAGCGGCATTGGCGGCATCGATCATGCCCTGCTGGTGGTCGCAGCCGATGACGGTGTGATGCCGCAAACGCGCGAACATCTGGCGATCCTTCAGCTTGGCGGGCGGCCGCCGTTGACCGTGGCCATCACCAAAAGCGACAGCGTGGAACCCGAGCGGCTGGCTGACGTGGCGCAGCAGATCGAAGCCCTCACTCAGCAGATGGGCTGGCAGCAGGTCGCTCAGTTTCCTACCAGTACCCTGAATGGCGCAGGGATAGCGGCACTGGCGGATCATCTGCGCCAGCTGCCGGCCGGGAAGTCCCGTCGCGAGGGGCCGTTTCGTCTCGCTATCGATCGGGTGTTTAACGTCAAAGGGGCCGGGCTGGTAGTGACCGGCACCGCGCTGTCTGGCGAGATCGGCGTGGGCGATACGCTGTGGCTGAGCGGCGTGAATCAGGCAGTCCGCGTTCGCGGTTTGCACGTGCAGAATCAGCCGAGCCAGACGGCGCACGGCGGGCAGCGGGTGGCGCTGAATATTGCCGGTAGCGTGGAAAAATCAGCGATTTCGCGCGGCGACTGGCTGCTGCCTGCACTACCGGAAACGCCCTGCGAGCGGGTTATCGTCGCGTTGGAACAGCACCAGCCGCTGCGGCAGGGCCAGCCGCTGCATCTTCATCACGGTGCCCGCCATATCACCGGGCGGCTGTCGCTGCTGGCGGATAATCTGGCCGAGCTGCTGCTCGACGCACCGCTGTGGCTGGCCGATAACGATCGCCTGATCCTGCGTGATATCGGCGCGAAACACACGCTGGCAGCGGCGCGGGTGCTGCTGTTGGCATCGCCGAAACGCGGCAAGCGCCAGCCCGGGTTTCTCGCCTGGCTGCATCAGTTAGAGCAGGCGCGGGAGGATGCTGAGATCATCGCTCTGTATTTGCAGCAGCGTCCACGGCCAATGTCGGAACTGAGCTGGGCGCGTCAGCTGCATGAAGATGCGCTGGTTAATCTGGACTACCGCCTGCGTCCGGAGATTATCGCCGGGCATATGATATTGCCGCAGATGATTCAGGACTGGCAGCAGCGGCTGCTTGACGAGATGGCACACTATCACCGCAGCAATGGCGATCGTCCAGGCCTGGGGCGCGATCGCCTGCGGCGCATGGCGTTGCCCGACCGGCCTTCTGCGCTGGCAGGTAGTTTGATCGATGGACTGATCGGCAGTGGCAGGCTGGTGAATAGCCGGGGCTGGCTGCATTTGCCCGACTTTGCCATTCGCTTCGAGCCGCAGGAAGCCGCGCTCTGGCAGCGGGCTGAACCGCTGTTTACCGATAACGCCCGCTGGGTGCGGGACCTGGCCCTGGCGCTGAACTGCCCGGAGGATGCTATGCGGCAGGCGCTGCGCAAAGCGGCACAAAGCGGGCTGATCGTCGCCGTCGTGAAGGATCGTTATTACAGCCACAGCCAGATAACCCGTTTTGCCGACATTATTCGCCAGCGTGATGCTGAAGGACTGGGCAGCAGCGCCGCAGATTTTCGCGATCGCCTGGGCGTCGGCCGCAAGCTGGCGATACAGATTCTGGAATTTTTCGACCGTAGTGGTTTTACCCGCCGTAAAGGTAATGAACATCTGCTGCGTGATAGCGGAATGTTTCTGTAAATCGTACTTTACCGATTTTATATGCCGCTGCCGTAACGTCCCCCTGAGTTGATTGACCACAAAAAAACCATTCGCAAGCTGTGGGATAAAAGTAAGTGCGCTTACTTTTCAGTGCGCTGCACTGAGCCAATCAGTACTAACAGGGGAAGTTATGAATTATTTCAGGAAAGAGGGGCGGCTGAAGCGACTGTGCGGCTGGCGTGCGCTGATGCTGCTGGGCTTGGCCATCGGCCTGCTGTTGGTCGCCGGTGGTGTCACCGTGATGCATAAAACCAGCGATACGGCCTTCTGCGTTTCTTGCCACAGCATGGAAAGACCGCTGGCTGAGTATCAGGGCAGCGTTCATTTCGAAAACCACGCCGGTATCCGCGCCGAGTGTGCCGACTGCCATATCCCCACGGCCCCTGTCTCCTATATGCTGACCAAGATCGCCGCAGTTAAGGACGTTTATGGCGAAATTACCGGCAAAATAGATACCGAAGAGAAGTACAACGCCCATAAACTGGCGATGGCGGAATCGGTATGGAAGACCATGAAGGCCAACGACTCAGCCACCTGCCGCAGCTGCCACAGCTTTGAAGCGATGGATATTCTTGCTCAGCGGCCTGAAGCCCGTAAGGCGCATCCGGTAGCGATAAAAGAGAACCAGACCTGTATTGACTGCCATCGTGGTGTGGCACATATCCTGCCGGACATGACCTCAAGTAACGCGGCCGGTGCCAGCCAGCTTGCGGCCCTGACGACCGATGTCAAACCGGCGGACAGCCCGCTTTACAGCATTAAAACGCAGTCTTTTGTACTGGAGCCTGGCATCACCAACTCCGCCGGTACGCTGTTCCCGTCTGCACCCGTGATCCCGTTACGTCATCAGGGTTCGCTGACTGAAGCGCGCCTGGAAGGCTGGCAGCAGGACGGTGTAACCGGGGTGATCTATGGCGCTCCCGGCCGGCGAATTATTCGTGCGGTGCTGGATGAAAATAGTCAGCAGCGGTTGAAAACGCTGGGATCGCAAACCGACAGCCAGACCGATACGCAGTGGCATCATGTTGCTCTGACCGCCTGGTTCCCCTCCAGGGCGCTGATCGCAAACCAGCAAAAGATCTGGCAGTACGCCAGCGACTTGATGTCCGCTAACTGTACCGGCTGTCACGGCCTGACCGCACTGGATCACTTCACCGCAAATCAGTGGATTGGCGTGATGAAAGGTATGGCCTCGCGTACCGCGCTGAATGAGGAGCAGCTGCGCATTTTGACGCTGTACGCGCAAAACCACGCCAGCGATATGCCACCTGCCGGACAGCCCTCTGAACAAGGAAGCTCTCGTGAAAAATAATGTACTCTCCGGCCTGTCGCGCCGTCGTTTTCTGCAACTGGGCAGTACGCTGCTGGCCGCCAGCTCGTTAGATCTGCTGTTTTCTCCTTCCGCCGTGGCCCGCGCGGTAAGCCAGGCGATGCCGCTGTTTGCCGCGCTGCGCCCGGCGAAGAAAGGCATTTTGACCTCCGCTCACTGGGGGGCTTTTGAAGCCATTGTTGAGCAGGGAAAAATGGTGGGTGTGCAGCCGGTTCAGGACGATCCGGCACCCAATGAACTGATTGAGATGGCGCCGTGGCAGGTGCACGCCGCCAATCGGATTACCTCACCGGTCGTGCGTAAAAGCTGGCTGGAAAATGGCCCCGGCAGCTGCAACGACCTGCGCGGGCGCGATGAATGGGTGAAGGTCAGCTGGGAAAAAGCCATCCAGCTGGTTAGCGATGAAATCCGTCGATTGCAGTCGGCCTACGGCCCTTCCTCGATTTATGCCGGGTCCTGCGGCTGGAAAAGTACCGGCATGCTGCATAACTGCCGGGCGCTGCTGCATCGACTGATGAATCTGAGCGGCGGCTTTCTGAGCTACAGCGGCGACTACTCTACCGGTGCTGCGCAGGTGATTATGTCCCACGTTGTCGGTTCGACCGAGGTATACGATCAGCAAACGACCTGGCCCAACGTGATTGATAACAGCGAGCTGGTGGTGCTGTGGGGATGCAACCCCCGCACCACGCTGAAAAACAGCTGGAACGTGCCGGATCACGTCGGGCTGGAAGGCTTTGCCGCACTGGCGAAAAAAGGCACGCGGATTATCACCATCGACCCAATCAATAACCCCGGTTCAAAACAGCTGAACGCGGAGTGGATCGCGCCGCACGCCTACACCGATGCGGCGATGCTGCTGGGTATTGCGCATACGTTGCTGAGTGAAAAACTGCATGATGAAGCCTTCCTGCAGCGCTATACCACCGGCTTTGCTCAGTTCCGCGAAAGCCTGCTTGGCGAGCATGACGGCGTGGCTAAAACGGCGGAATGGGCCAGTACGATTTGTGGCGTTGAAGCGGAAACGCTGCGCCAGCTGGCGCGCGATATGGCGAAGAAGCGCACGATGATTATGGCGGGCTGGGGCATTCAGCGGCAGCATCACGGTGAACAGCCGCACTGGCTGCTGGTGACCGTGGCTGCCATGCTTGGTCAGATTGGCCTGCCGGGCGGCGGTTTTGGCTTTAGCTATCACTATTCTTCCGGCGGTAGTCCGTCGGCGAAAGGCGGTATTCTGTCCGGCATCAGCGCCGGAGAAGCGCCACAAAACTCACCCGTTCCGGTTCCGGTGGCCAGAATGGCCGACTGCCTGGCCAATCCGGGAAAAACCATTGATTACAACGGCCGCCAGGTCACCTATCCCGACGTTAAAATGGTCTACGTCGCCGGCGGTAACCCGCTGGTACACCAGCAGGATACCAATAATCTGCGGCAGGCCATGCAGCACCCGGAAACTATCATCGTGCATGAACCCTGGTGGACGTCCACGGCAAAATTCGCCGACATCGTCCTGCCGTGCACCACCAGCTATGAGCGCAACGATATGGATATGGGCGGCGACTATTCCCAGCGCTATGTTTTCCCAATGCACCAGTGCGTGCCGCCGCAGCACGAGTCGCGTAACGACTTCGATATTTTCCGCGATATTGCCGCGCGGCTTGGCGTTGAGCAGGCGTTTACCGAAGGGCGCGATGAAATGCTGTGGCTGAAAACGATGTACGACAATATGAAGACCCAGGCCCGTAATGCGGGCGTGCCGCTGCCGCCGTTCGATCAATTCTGGCAGTCGAACAATTACATCCGCTTCCCGGTACCGGAAGAGAATAAAAACTGGATACGCTTTGCCGATTTTCGTGCCGATCCACTGCTCAACCCGCTGGGTACACCGAGCGGACGTATCGAAATTTTCTCCCGCAGCGTGGCAAAAATGAATTACGACGACTGCCCGGGGCTGCCGGGCTGGTTCCCACCGCACGAATGGCACGGCAGCGACGTTGCACAGCGCTATCCGCTGTCGTTGAACTCCTCGCACCCGGCGCACCGCCTGCATTCGCAGCTGGATAATACGCCCCTGAGAGACAAATATGCGGTCAGCAATCGGGAGGCGATTCTGATCAATACCCAGGATGCTGCGGCCCGGCAGATCCAGCCTGGTGACCTGGTCCGCGCATTTAACGATCGCGGGCAGATTCTGGTCGGTGCAGAGGTCAGTGATGATATTCGCCCCGGTGTGGTTCGGGTGTGTGAAGGGGCCTGGTACGATCCGGCAGATTTGTCAGAGCCTAAAACGCTGTGCAAAAACGGCAGCGTTAACTGCCTGACCTTTGATATCGGCTCCTCCCGGTTAGCACAGGCTAACTGCGGCCATATGGCCCAGCTGGAGGTGGAAAAATATTGCGGTGAAGAGCAGAAAAACACCGCCCATTCGGTGCCTTTTGGCGCTTAAACGGTTAAATTCAGTACCCAACCCGTTAATAAGGAATGTTATCTATGCAACGCTGTGGCTGGGTATCTGAAGATCCGCTGTATATCGCCTATCACGACCGCGAGTGGGGCGTTCCCCATCATGACGCCCGTTCGCTGTTTGAAATGATTTGTCTGGAAGGCCAGGTTGCCGGGCTGTCCTGGCTGACCGTGCTGAAGAAAAGAGAAAACTATCGCCAGCATTTTCATCACTTTGACGTTCAGGCCGTTGCCCGGATGGATGAAGACGATATTGAACGGCTGATGCAGGAGAGCGGCATTATCCGCCACCGGGGAAAGATCAACGCAATTATCGCCAACGCCCGTGCGCTGCTGGCGATGGAAGCTGCCGGTGAATCGTTCAGAGACTTCGTCTGGAGCTTCGTTGATAACGAACAGCAAATTACCCGCTTCGGCCACTACCGAGAGGCACCGACCACCAATGCAGCCTCCGATGCACTCTCTAAAGCGCTGAAAAAGCGCGGATTTAAGTTTGTCGGCTCCACGACCTGCTACTCGTTTATGCAGGCCTGCGGATTAATCAGCGAACACACGACCGACTGTTTTTGCCACCCGGATAACATTAAATAGCTTTCGCTTACACTTTGAGAATTTGCCTGAGTATTTTCCTCACAATTGAGCGCCATAATTGGCGCTTACAGGCGACGTTGCCTGCGGTGAACGAAATGAAAGGAATACTCATGAAAAAAAGCGCTATCACTCTTTCCCTGATATTGAGCGGCACGCTTGCGCTGGCCGGTTGTACCACTAACCCTTACACCGGTGAACGTGAAGCAGGGAAGTCCGGTATTGGTGCGGGTATCGGTGCCGCGGTAGGCGCCGGGGTGGGTATGCTTTCTTCTTCGAAGAAAGATCGCGGCAAAGGCGCACTGATTGGTGCAGCCGCCGGTGCCGCTCTCGGCGGCGGCGCGGGTTATTACATGGACGTGCAGGAAGCGAAGCTGCGTGACAAAATGAAAGGTACCGGGGTCAGCGTGACCCGCAACGGCGACAATATCGTGCTGAATATGCCGAGCAACGTCACCTTTGACAGCAGCAGCAGCACGCTGAAACCTGCCGGCGCCAACACGCTGACCGGCGTGGCGATGGTACTAAAAGAGTACCCGAAAACCGCCGTAAACATTATCGGCTATACCGACAGCACCGGCAGCCGCCAGCTGAATATGTCGCTGTCGCAGCAGCGTGCGGACAGCGTCGGCAGTTCGCTGATTACCCAGGGCGTTGCCGCTAACCGCATTCGCACCAGCGGAATGGGGCCGGACAATCCCGTGGCGTCGAACACCACCGCCGAAGGGAAAGCTCAGAACCGCCGTGTAGAAATTACCCTCAGCCCGCTGCAGTAATCCCCCTGGCCCCGGCACACAGCGTGCCGGGGCCGTTATTCTCTTTTTTGGGAATAATCAGTCAGGGCCATAGTGACCATTAGCATTTTGTGCTACCCTGCGCAAAAACTGATCAGTATTCACACATCATGTCACTGAAAGATATTGCCTCCGCGCTGGGGCTCTCTGTTACCACCATCAGCCGCGCGCTCAACGGCTATGACGATGTGGCTGAGGAAACGCGCCTGCGCATTCAGCAGGAAGCCCGACGGCGAGGATATCGCCCTAACCCGGTCGCCCGCAGCCTGAAAACCGGAAAAACCAACGCCCTGGGTTTGCTCTTTCCCTCTTCACCTCTTCCTTTTAATGGTACCAGTTTTGTCGATGTCATCGGCGCTATCGCCCAGGTGCTGGCCGAGCGTGAAGTGGATCTGCTGATCGTCGCCGACACGCCTGAAAACGACCATCGTTCTTTGCAGCGGATGCTACGCTCGCGCTATGTCAGCGGGCTGATTGTGGCGCATACCGCAAGGCACGACAGTCGACTGGCCAAACTCCAGCAGCTGAATTTTCCGTTTCTGGCGCTGGGCCGCAGCGAACTGACAGACCCTTACGCCTGGTTCGACTTCGATCATCATACCGGGCCGCGCCTGGCCGTTGACCACTACGTTGCGCAGGGCCTGCACCGCATCGCCTGGCTTGGCAGCCACCTCGATCAGGCCTTTGTCAGCCAGCGGCGCGAAGGCTATCTGAGTGCGATGCAGCGGCACGGTTTCGACAGCGACCTCTGCTGGCAGACCGAGCCAAGTCGCCTTGAGGGGTACCGCGCAACCCGGCAGTTACTTGCTCTGCCGCAGCCACCGCAGGCGTTGATTGCCGATTCCAGCTCGCTGGGTGAAGGCGCGGCGATCGCCCTGCGCGAGATGGGCCGCCTGAGCGGGCCTGAACGTATCGAGTTGATGATCTACAACGGGCTGCCCGCCGATTCGGTGATCGATGTGCCCGTTGCCAGCATTGCTCAGGCCACCTGGCCTGCCATCGGGCAGCAGGTGGCAGAGATGGCGCTGCGGCTGATGGCAGGAGAGCCCGTGTCCTCGTTGCAGGTGCTGTGGCAGCCGGAACTGAAAACACCCTGATGCTGCCGCCGTCGGGCAGTTATGGTAGTCTCACGCCATTCACATCATCAGGGATAGCCATGAATAACAAGGCCGCTAAAGCTACCATCAGCGACGTCGCCAAAGAGGCGCGTACCGGGAAAACCAGCGTTTCGCGCTACCTGAACGGTGAATTCAGCGCGCTTTCTGACGATCTGAAGCAGCGCATTGAAGCCGCTATCAGCACGCTCAACTATCGCCCCAGCCAGATGGCGCGCGGCCTGAAGCGTGGGCGTACCCGACTGATTGGCCTGATTATCGCGGATATCACCAACCCCTATTCCGTTGATGTGCTGAGCGGCATTGAGTCCGCCTGCCGCAGCCACGGCTTCACGCTGCTGATGTGTAACACCAATAACGAAGTCGATCTCGAGCAGTACTACCTCAACCTGCTGAACAGCTACCAGGTGGAAGGCATTGTCGTCAACGCGGTGGGCATGCGTGAAGAGGCGCTGAGTCAGCTGCAAAAATCGCTGCTGCCGATGGTGCTGATCGACCGAAAAATACCGGACTTCGCCTGCGATGTCGTCGGGCTGGATAACCGCGCGGCGGCGCTGCAGGCCACTGAACATCTGCTGTCGCAGGGTTATCGTGCGCTGCTGTTTATCAGCGAGCCGCTTGGCCTGGTTAACACTCGTCTGGAGCGTATTCACGCGTTCCATGAACGCATGGCGCAGCAGCCCGATCTGATTGCCGAACACGCCGAAGTGAAACTGGATGATGAAACCCGTATGCAGCAGGTGCTGAGCGAGTTCTATCTGCGTCACCAGGGAGCGCCCTGCGCGGTGATGGCCGTCAACGGCGCGTTGACGCTACAGGTTGCCCGCGCCCTGCGTCGGCTGAATCTGAACTGGGGCGAGCAGCTGGGCCTGCTGGGCTTTGACGAACTGGAGTGGGCTGAGCTGGCGGGCGTTGGCATCACCACCCTGAAACAGCCGACCTGGCAGATTGGCTATGCTGCGCTGGAGCAGGTTATCAGCCGCATTGAGGGCGAAGATCGGCCGCTGCAAGAACAGGTATTCTCCGGGGAACTGGTGGTGCGGGGCTCAACGCAGCCGATTGTCCGCTAAGCACATGTCCTCGTAATAACCCGGGGCCGATCGCGCCCCTGCAAGACTTCACATCTCACCCTGCCGTTCCTCTATTTCACGCAGAAAAGCGTTCACTCCGTGAGCGCCGTCATAAAATACCGTTTTGGTACTTTTCTTTGGAACCGGTTCCATTTACCGTTTTCCCATCAAATCGGGTGAATTAACCGGAGAAATCATGAAAAGAGAAGTCATCGTTGTCACCGCGGCCTACGGCAATAAACAGGTGCGTGAGCTGGGGGGACAGCAGGCGCTGCTGCCGATTATTGCTGCCGCAGGTGCCGACGGCGTGGAGATCCGCCGCGAACTGCTGGAAGAACAGGAACTGGGCCAGCTTTCTGCGCTGGGCGCGGACATTGCTTCTAAAAAACTGATCGCTTTTTACTCGGTGCCGGAAGCGCTGTTTACCGAAGATGGCTCGCTCAACCCGCATCTGGACCAGCATTTTGCGGAAGCGGAACAGCTGAATGCCCAGCTGATTAAATATTCGCTGGGCCACTATCGTCACGATTTCGACAGCAGCGAACTGCGCAGCAAGCTTGCCGGTAAGAAAGTTCACCTGGTGGTGGAAAACGACCAGACCGAATACGGCCGTTTCGCCGCGCTGGATGCTTTTTTCCACGCCTGCGGCGAAAGCCGCATCTGCAACGGCATGACCTTTGATACCGGCAACTGGCTGTGGATCGGCGACCAGCCGCTTCCGGCGGCGGAAAGCCTGAGCCGCTACGTCAGCTATATCCACGTTAAAGCGGCGGTGCCGCACGGCGAAAGCTGGCGCGCTATCCCGCTGGATGAAGCCGATAACCTGTGGCGCGAGACGCTCGCCCTGCTGCCGTCTGACGTGCCGCGCGCTATTGAATTCCCACTGGAAGGCCCGGACCTGGTGGCGGTAACCCGTCACTATGTTGACCTGCTGCGCGAGGCATAAATCATGACGACCCATACTAACGGCACGCTGGATGTCGTCACGATTGGTGAAGCTATGGCGATGTTTGTCGCGGCAGAAAACGGCGACCTGGCTTCGGTTGAGAAATTTACCAAACGCATCGCCGGTGCCGAACTGAACGTGGCAATCGGCCTGGCGCGCTTGGGCCTGAAAGTGGGCTGGATCAGCCGCATCGGCGATGACTCATTTGGCCGCTTTACCTGCCAGCAGCTGGATCGTGAAGGCGTCGATCGCCAGCAGGTGACGCTGGACGCGCGCTTCCCTACCGGTTTTCAGCTGAAGTCGAAGGTGGACGATGGCTCCGATCCGCTGGTGGAGTATTTCCGTAAAGGCTCGGCCGCCAGCCATCTCTCCTGCGACGACTTTAACCGCGACTACTTCGGTGCCGCACGCCACCTGCACCTGAGCGGCGTGGCCGCTGCGCTTTCCGACAGCTCGCTGGCGCTGTCGAAACATGCCGCGAAGGAGATGAAGGCGATGGGAAAAACCATCTCCTTTGACCCTAATCTGCGCCCGGTGCTGTGGTCCAGTGAACGGGAAATGGTGACGCAACTGAACGAGCTGGCCTCCTATGCCGACTGGGTTCTGCCGGGCATCAAAGAAGGAAAAATCCTCACCGGCTTCGACCAGCCGGAAGCGATTGCCGACTTCTATCTGGCGATGGGCGTAAAAGCCGTGATTATCAAAACCGGCTGCGAAGGCGCGTGGTTCAAAACCGCCGACGGCATGAAAGATCGGGTCCCGGCAATCATGACCACTAACGTGGTGGATACCGTCGGTGCCGGAGATGGCTTTGCAGTCGGGACAATCAGCGCCCTGCTGGAAGGAAAATCGCTGCCTGCGGCCATCCGCCGCGGCAATAAAATCGGTTCCCTGGCGATACAGGCAATCGGTGACAGCGAAGGACTGCCAACCCGGGCGGCACTGGGCGATTTTTAACCCTGACGGCCGGTCGGAAACATAACATCACCACATCGTTCCCCTACAGAACAGAATGTGGCCCCTCAACAGAGGAAACACCATGAACGAGCAGACGAAGCAGACAATCGCGCCAAAACGCTGGTGGTACATCATGCCCATCGTGTTTATCACCTACAGCCTGGCGTATCTGGACAGGGCGAACTTCAGCTTCGCCTCCGCCGCAGGGATTAATGAGGATCTCGGCATCACCAAGGGAATTTCTTCCCTGCTCGGTGCGCTGTTCTTCCTTGGCTACTTCTTTTTCCAGATCCCCGGCGCGATCTATGCCGAACGCCGCAGCGTGAAAAAACTGGTGTTCTGGTGCCTGGTGCTGTGGGGCGGCTGCGCCTCGCTGACCGGAATGGTGAGCAATATTCCGATGCTGGCGATGATTCGCTTTACGCTCGGCGTGGTGGAAGCGGCGGTGATGCCCGCGATGCTGATTTATATCAGCAACTGGTTCACTAAGTCCGAACGTTCGCGCGCCAATACCTTCCTGATCCTCGGTAATCCGGTGACCGTGCTGTGGATGTCGGTGGTGTCCGGCTATCTGATCAACGCCTTCGGCTGGCGTGAAATGTTTATTATTGAAGGCTTCCCGGCAGTGATCTGGGCCGTAGCCTGGTGGTTCCTGGTGCAGGATAAACCGTCGCAGGCGAAGTGGCTGAGCGATGCCGAGAAAGCCGCATTGCAGGCCCAGCTGCAGAAAGAGCAGGAAAATCTGAAAGCGGTGCGTAACTACTCTGAGGCCTTTAAGTCGCGTAACGTTATCCTGCTGTGCGCACAGTATTTTGCCTGGAGCATCGGCGTGTACGGTTTTGTGCTGTGGCTGCCGTCCATTCTGCGTAACGGCACGCAGATGGGCATCGTTGAGGCCGGATGGCTGTCGGCGGTGCCGTATCTGGCAGCGACCATCGCGATGATCGTCGTTTCCTGGGCCTCTGATAAGTTACAAAACCGCAAATTGTTTGTCTGGCCGTTACTGTTGATTGGTGCATTAGCCTTTTTAGGCTCATATTTGGTGGGTTCCGACAATTTCTGGCTGTCTTATGCCCTGCTGGTGATTGCCGGTGCATCGATGTATGCACCGTACGGTCCCTTCTTCGCCATCATCCCGGAAATGCTGCCGCGCAACGTTGCCGGGGGCGCGATGGCGCTGATTAACTCGATGGGAGCGCTGGGTTCATTCCTCGGCTCCTGGGTGGTGGGATACCTCAACGGTGCCACCGGCAGTCCATCTGCATCCTATATCTTTATGGGGAGCGCATTACTGGTGGCCGTGTGGCTGACGCTGATCGTCAAGCCGTCGCAGGACCGGCAGGCTCCGCTGCCCCATGATGCAAAACATGCTTAAATTAAAACGGGTCAATGCTGGCCCGTTTCACTGTACTGAACAGGGAGAACCGTATGAAACCGTCTGTGGTGTTGTATAAGTCGTTACCTGAAGATCTGCGAGCGCGGCTGGATGCGCATTTCAACGTGACCGAAGTTAACGGCTTAACCCCAGAAAATATCGCTGCTCACGCCGAAGCTTTCCGTCAGGCGGAAGGCATCCTTGGCTCCGGCGGCAAAGTTGATGCTGAATTTCTGCAGCAGGCACCTAAGCTGCGTGCGGCCTCCACGATTTCCGTGGGCTATGACACCTTCGATGTGGCGGCGCTGAATGATAAAGGCATCGTACTGATGCATACCCCGACCGTGCTGACTGAAACCGTCGCGGATACCATGATGGCGCTGGTGCTGAGCAGCGCCCGCCGGGTGGTGGAACTGGC
This sequence comes from Erwinia sp. S38, assembly GCF_016624545.1. Taxonomy (NCBI): domain Bacteria; kingdom Pseudomonadati; phylum Pseudomonadota; class Gammaproteobacteria; order Enterobacterales; family Erwiniaceae; genus Erwinia; species Erwinia sp. S38. Next base: position 195,596 of record NZ_JACVTS010000009.1, read on the forward strand.
CGAGCGCGTGAAGGCCGGGGAGTGGCAGAAAAACATCGGCCCCGACTGGTTCGGCGTTGACGTGCACCATAAAAAGCTGGGCATCCTCGGCATGGGCCGCATTGGCCTGGCGCTGGCGCAGCGTGCTCACCTTGGCTTCAGCATGCCGATTCTCTATAACGCGCGTAAGCATCATCAGGAAGCGGAAGATCGTTTTGATGCGCAGTACTGCGATCTGGATACGCTGCTGGCAGAGTCAGATTTCCTCTGCATCAGCCTGCCGCTGACCGCCGAAACCCATCATCTGATTGGCCGCGAGCAGCTGGCGAAAATGAAGCCGAGCGCGATTCTGATTAACGCGGGTCGCGGGCCGGTGGTGGATGAGCAGGCGCTGGTTGATGCGCTGAAGGACGGGACTATTTTTGCTGCCGGTCTGGATGTGTTTGAGCAGGAGCCGCTGCCGGTGAATTCCGAGCTGCTGAAGCTGCGTAACGTGGTTCCGCTGCCGCATATCGGTTCCGCGACGCACGAGACGCGTTACGGGATGGCGCGCGATGCGGTGGATAATTTGATAGCCGCGTTGACCGGGAAGGTAGAGAAGAACTGCGTGAATCCGCAGGTATTGAACAAAGGCTGATTCTCGTTGCTTCACGTTTGGCTGCTGTGCTGCTGTTGAGTACAGATTGCTGCACGTTCTGCGCACGGCTTATCGGGGCTGGTCGGAACGCGGACCCGCTGTCACGTCCATGTCCGCTCGGCCTCGCACACCCCTGTGCTCGGACGGTCCGCTAACCCGTCCAGCCCCGATTGCCTGAAGACTTCGGTTTTGCTGCTGGAACAACTAATTTTATCTGGCAGCAACGCAATGATTTGAAAGGGGAACCGTTACGGGACAGGTTAGCCGGGTGTCTGCCGCAAGGATGCGGCAGCCAAGCCCC